>JBFWQN010000211.1:0-8652 GCA_050249405.1 Hyphomicrobiaceae bacterium
CCAGGCCGATCACCACGGCGAGCATCGCTGCCATCCGGAACAGCACGGCATCGATCGTTGCGAACGGCATGGGCTCCCCCTTCGGTCGAGGCCGCCCGCGAGGTGTCCGCGGGCGGCCTTTCAACATCGTGTCAGGTCGTCGGCAGGCCGCAGGTCAGCCGCACTTTCCCGTCTTCGTGTTGAAGTTCCCGCACTTCTTGCCCACCCAGTCGGCCTCGAGGTCCTTGGAGCCCTCGAGATAGTCGGTCCAGGCATCGCCGGGCACGAGGTCCTTGGTCTTCCAGACCACATCGAACTGACCGTCGGCACGGATCTCGCCGATCAGCACGGGCTTCGTGATGTGATGGTTCGGGAGCATCTTCGACACGCCGCCCGTCAGGTTGGCAGCCTCGATCCCCGGCAGGGCGTCGATCACCTTGTCAGGATCGGTCGACTTCACCTTCTCGACCGCCTTCACCCACATGTTGAAGCCGACGACGTGCGCCTCCATCGGATCGTTGGTCACGCGCTTCGGGTTCTTGGTGAAGGCCTGCCACTTCTTGATGAACTCGTCGTTGGCGGGATCCTTCACCGACATGAAGTAGTTCCACGCGGCCAGATGGCCGACGAGGTTCTTGGTGTCGACGCCGGCAAGCTCCTCCTCGCCGACCGAGAATGCGACGACCGGGATGTCGGTGGCCTTCACACCTTTGTTGGCGAGCTCCTTGTAGAACGGCACGTTGGCGTCGCCGTTGATGGTCGAGACAACCGCCGTCTTCTTGCCGGCCGAGCCGAACTTCACGATGTCGGCGACGATGGTCTGCCAGTCGGAATGCCCGAACGGCGTGTAGTTGATCATGATGTCCTCCTTCGCCACACCCTTGGCGAGGAGGTAGGCCTCGAGGATCTTGTTGGTGGTGCGCGGATAGACGTAGTCGGTGCCCGCGAGCACCCAGCGCTTCACCTCGCCGCCGTCCTTCGACATCAGGTAGTCGACGGCCGGGATGGCCTGCTGGTTCGGTGCGGCACCCGTGTAGAAGACGTTGCGCTCGCTCTCCTCACCCTCGTACTGCACGGGGTAGAAGAGGATGTTGTTCAGCTCCTTGAACACCGGCAGCACCGACTTGCGGCTGACCGACGTCCAGCAGCCGAACACCGCCGAGACCTTCTTCTGCGATATGAGCTCACGCGCCTTCTCGGCGAAGAGCGGCCAGTTCGAGGCCGGATCGACGACGACGGCCTCGAGCTTCTTGCCGAGGAGGCCGCCCTTCTTGTTCTGCTCCTCGATGAGCATCAGCATGACGTCCTTCAACGTCGTCTCGCTGATGGCCATCGTGCCGGAGAGCGAATGGAGCACGCCGACCTTGATCGTATCCTGCGCGAGCGCCGCGGGGGTCGCGAGCGCAAGCGAGGCCACCAGTGCGGCTCCCCCGAGCACGCCACGTCTGGTAATGGACATCCGGTCCTCCAGCTGAGGGTTTTGAAGACGTGTCTCAATCAGCAACAGTCGTGCCAGACCGGGACCCAGCGCGGGACAATTCGCCAAGCCACTGTTGGAATTAGGCTATTCTCGAAGAGACGACCGCGTGTGAGGCACCTTGCCCAGGAAACGGCCAGCGCCCGGCGGCGATTCAGCAGGCAATTGCCCAATTTTTCATCCGCACCCGACTGCCGCGTAATTTTCCGGCAGCAATCGGCTCGGCCACCGCCGTCACGACGGCTCGCGTGCCTGCCGAACGGCCCGCCAGCGCGACGCCGTGACCTATGTCGTCGACCGCCGGTGCAGTAGAGTGCATCCGACCGCGTCCGCCATTCGGGGGCTGGACCGGCCGCGCACGGAGCTACTCGATGACAACCTACCGCGTCGGCGTCGACATCGGCGGCACCTTCACCGACATCGTGCTCCTGGGCTCGGACGGGACGATCCACACGAAGAAGATCTCGTCGAGCGTCGGCGACTACGCGGCGGCGATCGTGCAGGGGCTCCAGGAGGTCTTCGCCGAGAGCCGGCTGGCCGGCGGATCGATCGAGGAGATCCGGCACGGCACGACGGTCGCATCGAATGCCATTCTCGAGATGAAGGGCGCGAAGGTCGGGCTGATCACGACCAAGGGCTTTCGCGACGTCCTCGAGATCCGCACGCTGCGCATGCCGCGCCTCTATGACATCGCCTGGGAGAAGCCGCCGCCGCTTGTGGAGCGCTACCTGCGCCGCGTCGTCGACGAGCGCGTCGACGGTCGTGGCAACGTCGAGCGCCCGCTCGATCCGTCAGAGGCGGAGCGCGAGGTGGACGTCCTGCTCGGCGAGGGCGTCGAGGCGATCGCCGTCTGCCTGCTCAACTCGTTCGCCAATCCGGCGCACGAGCTGTGCATCAAGGAGATCATCGAACGAAGGGCGCCGGGGCTGCCGTACTCGATCTCCTACGAGGTGCTGCCGGAGATCAAGGAGTACGAGCGCACGTCGACGACAGTGATCAATGCCTACGTCATGCCGATCGTGGCGACGTATCTGCGCGCGCTGCGCAAGGGCCTCGACGCGGCGGGCATTCCGGCGCAGCTGCTGCTGATGCAGTCGAACGGAGGTCTCACCACCGACCGTGCGGCGGCTGAGCGCCCAATGAACATCATCGAGTCGGGACCGGCTGGCGGCGTGGTCGGCGCCGGCAAGCTCGCGCATGTGAAGGGCCTCGACAAGATCATCACCTTCGACATGGGCGGCACCACCGCCAAGGCCTCGATGGTCGAGAGCGGCCATGTCATGCGCACGCAGGAGCAGTCGGTCGGCGCCGGCATCATGGCGGGCTCGCGGCTGATGACCGGCGCCGGCTACGTGTGCAAGGTGCCGGCCATCGACCTCGCCGAGATCGGGGCGGGAGGCGGCAGCCACGTCTGGCTGGACAAGGGCGGCGCGCTACAGATCGGCCCCGAGAGCGCCGGCGCAAGACCAGGTCCCGTCTGCTACGGCCTCGGCGGCACGGTGCCGACCGTGACCGACGCCAACGTCGTGCTCGGCTACATCAATCCGCGCCACCTGGTCGGCGGCGCGCTGAAGATCGACGCCGAGAAAGCCCGGCAGGCGCTCGAGACTCAGATCGCGAAACCCCTCGGGCTATCCGTCGAGCAGGCGGCCCTGGGCGCCCATCGCATCGCCGCCTCCAACATGATCCGTGCCATCCGGGCAGTCTCGACCGAGCGTGGCCGCGATCCTCGCGAGTTCGCGCTCTTCGCCTTCGGCGGCAACGGACCGCTGTTCGCGGCAGGGCTTGCCTCGGCGCTCGGCATGAAGCGGATCGTGGTGCCGCCGTCGGCCGGCCTCTTCTCCTCGTTCGGCCTTCTCTATGCGGATGTCGAGCATCACTTCTCGCGCACCTTCCGCCGCCAGCTGCGCGGCTCGGACTTGGGCGAGATCGACCGGGCGTGGGCCACGCTCGAGGCGGACGCGCGCGAGCAGCTCGCCGCCGAGGGCTATGCCGGTCACCGGGCGGCCGTCACGAGGTCGGCCGCCATGCACTACGTCGGCCAGAGCTTCGAGCTGGTGGTGCCGGTGCCGCAAGGCACGGTCGACGAGGCGTTGGCCCGCAGGCTGGAGGAGGGCTTCGGCGAGGAGCACGAGCGCGTCTATGGACATCGCGCGGGTCCCGACGAGCCGGTGGAGCTGGTCTCGATGCAGGTGCTCGGACGCGGCCTGCGCGAGGGCGCAGATGTGCCGGAGCGCGTGCGCCCGAGCCGCCCGGAGCCGGAACCGGGGCCGCCGCGGCGCGCCTGGTTCGGGCCCGAGCACGGCTGGGTCGAGACACGCGTCCTACGCCGCTCCGATCTTGCGACGCCGGTCTCTGGCCCAGCCATCGTCGAGGAGTACGACGCGACCTGCGTGTTGCCGCCCGGCACACGGGCGCACCTCGATGCCGGCGGCAACATCGTGATCGAGTTGTAGCAGGCGTTCGGATCGCTGAAGGGTGGACGGCGGCTCGAGCCCGCTTACACCGTCGGCCGCTCGCAAGTGGTCGGGAGATCGGCGCGCCACATGCGCCCGTTCCAGAGGTTGGCGAGCTCGGGCGGCGTGTCCTCGCCGGCGTGCGGGCTCTCGAACTCGTAGAGCTCGAAGCAGTTGGCGCTGATCCGGGTCACGCGGAAGCAGCCGCCCACCCCTGGCGGCGGATACGAGAAGCAGAACTCGCGGTCGCGGATCCACCAGCGGCCCTGCCAATGGTTCTGGCCCTCCCGGTAGTCGGACGTACCGTCGGCACGGATCGTCTCGGCCCAGGTCTTCTCGGACGGGTAGATGCCAGCGAGCGGCTGGCCCGAGAACGCCTCGCGGATGGCGTCTCCCGACAGCCAGGCGAGGCCGGACCGGCTCTCCTCGGCACCTGCGGGGGCTGCGGCCAGCAAGGCTACGGCGAGCAGCAGCGACACGACAGGCTTTGTCTCAGGCGACATCGGCACGACCTCGGGCTCCACACTTGAGCGAGAAGATAGACCGCACATGCGGCCCCGCGAGGGCGGCGAGCGACCTCAAGCGGGTGCCCGGCGGGTGAATTCCTCCGTGTAGTCGATCAGCCGGTCGAGCGCCGCCTCGGCTGCCGACGCCTCGCCTGCCGCGATGGCACGGGCCTGCGCCGCATGGAGGCGGGCGCAGAGCGGCAGGTCGGCCGCGGTCCTGTAGTGCTGGAACCAGAAGCGGCGCGACTGGCCGTTGATGAGGCGCATGGCGCCCGCCGCATACTCGTTGTGCGCCGCCTCCATGACGAGCAGGTTCATCTCGCGATCGAGCCGCATGAAGGCGCGGTCGTCATCGGTCTCGGCCGCCCGCTCCATGCCGTCGGCGATCTCACGCAGGCGCTGGCGCTGGGACTGCGTCGCCCGCGTCGAGGCCGTGCGCGACATCAGCCGCTCGATCTCGCGGCGCACCTCGAGCACGAGAAGCTGGCGCTCCGGGTCCGTGCCGGTGACGCGGATGCCCTTGCGCGGCATGATCTCGACGAGACCCTCCCGCTGCAGCCGTTGCAGCGCCTCGCGCACGGGCGTGCGGCCGAGGCCAACCTCGACCGCCAGCGCCTGCTCCGAGACGGCCGCTCCCGGCGCCATATCGAGCGTCACGATGCGCTCCTCGAGGGCGGCGTAGGCGGCATCCGTCAGCGAGGGGCACGGCCTGTCCCGCTCCAGTGAGCCGCTGCGCAACCGACTCGTCGTCTCGGCCATGACGGGCACGCTCACAAATGCCGCCCCACCACCTCGGCCGTCTCCTTCGACGGCACCACGGGCACGATCTCGAAATCGGCGAGGTCGCCCCACTGGAGGATCCATTCCTGCAAGAGGCTCGCGTCGCTGCACTCCATCAGCTGGAAGCAGCGTGCGAAATTGGCCTCGATCCAGCTCCCGACGTAGGTGAGCCCGTCGGGAGCGAGACGCCCCTTCTCGCGGAATCTCGCGTAGACGGCCTTCGCGTCGCGATCCCTGAAATGCTCGATCACCATGAACAACATGCGCATCCTCTCGCGTGAAGCGTGTGCCGAAGCATCCCAGGCAAGCAAGGCACCGGGCCGTCCGGCACCTCGCTTGTGATGCCGGACTGGCTCATATATCTGGGGCATGGCCGGCGGGCGCAGGTCAAGCCGCAGGCGGAGGGAGATCGGCGCGATGCGTTTGCTCATGCTGGACTGGAGCACGCTCGCGCTTTTTGCCGGCATGGTGCTGGCCGTGGCCGTGCACGGCATCGTCGTCTCCGTGCACTTTCCGGCCGAGCACCGGCAGGCCGCATTGCGCCACGGCCTCGGCGCGGCCATCCTCTGGGGCAGCATCGCGGTCGCGGTGGCCGTCGCCGCCGTCGCGGTCCGGCTCGCGCTCACGACGATCCCGCTATACGCGGCCGTGTTGGCCGGAGGCCTCGCGATCCTCGTGGCGCCAGTCATCGTGCGACCTCTGCCGGACGCGCTGATCGACAGCGCCGCCGGGCTTCTCCTGACGGCCGGATCGGCTGCGCTGCTGGCTGTCCTCTCGACGGCTTTATAGGGCGCGGTCGCGCCGCCGCTCCAATTCCATCAGCCAGGCATGCTGCGTCCGCATCTCGGGCACCACGAAGCCTCGTGCGGCGGAGACGATCTCGATGGCCTCGGGCTGCGTGTGCCCGTGATGGATGAGCACCGAGGCGACGAGCAACGGCGAGCGGCCGAGACCGGCGTAGCAGTGGGCACCGACTCCACGACCTGACGAAAGGTGGTCCGACAAAGCCCGAACGACCTCTTCCACGGCCTCGAACGTGTCGGGGATGCCGTGGTCGGTGACGGGCAGGCGCAGGAGCTCGATGCCGGCCCGCGCGCAGTGGCCCGCCTCGTCGCCGAGGCCGACATCCTCGGCCTCGGCGGCTTCGAGCAGACTGACAAGCACGTCGATGCCGGCCGCCTTGAGGGCCGGGAAATGGCGCGCACGCGACGGCCGCGCCGTGACGGCAAGCTGCGCCACGAGGGGCGAGCGCACCCAATAGATCGATGGCTCGGACATGACGTCCCCCGCGTGGCGCCCGGGCCGCTACTCCGCGGCCTTCATCTCGACGTACTTGCGGGCCGGCGGCCAGCTCTTCGGGCCGATGCGGCGGTGCTGCGGCGACATCTTGGGCTCGACGCCCAGCGCCCAGGCCGCGTGCCAGCCCCAGCGCAGGTCGTCCATGAAGCCGCGCGCGAGCGCGATCATGTCCGCCTCGCCGCTGGCGACGATGGCCTCGGCGTGGTGCGGGTCGGTGATGAGGCCCACCGCCATCACCGGCATGCCGGTCGCCTTGCGAATGGCCGCCGCGAACGGCACCTGGTAGCCGGCCTTCAGCTCGATCTTCTGCTTGGGCGAGTTGCCGCCCGAGGAGACGTCCATGAAATCGCAGCCGCGCTTCTTCAGCTCGTGCGCCAGCGCGATCGAGTCCTCGAGCGCGATGCCGCCGTCCACCCACTCGACGGCCGAGATGCGGATGCCGAGCGGCTTGTGCGCCGGGAAAGCCTCGCGCATCGCCGAGAAAATCTCGAGCGGCAGGCGCATGCGGTTCTCGAGGCTGCCGCCGTACTGGTCGTTGCGCTTGTTGCTGAGCGGCGACAGGAACTGGTTGAGCAGGTAGCCGTGGGCGGCGTGGATCTCGATCAGGTCGTAGCCGGCGCGGTCGGCGCGCACGGTGGCCTGCACGAACGACTGCTTGAGCTTGCCGATCTCGTCGGACGTCATGCCGTGCGGCGTGTGCCAGCCGTCATCGTAGGGCATGTCGGAGGCCGACTTCGTCTGCCACGCGCCATCCTTGAGCGAGGCGCCGCCTTCCCAGGGCTTCTGCACGGAGGCCTTGCGGCCAGCGTGGCCGAGCTGGATGCCGACGGCTGCCGTGCCCCACTTCTTGCACGTGTCGACCATCTGCTTCATGGCCGCCTCGTGGGCGTCGGTCGAGAGCGCGGGGCAGCCGTAGCTGATCCGGCCCTCGGGCTCGACGCCGGTCGCCTCGGCGATGACGAGGGCGGCGCCCGAGTTGCAGAGCGAGCCCAGGTGCTGGGTGTGCCAGTCGGTCATGCAGCCGTCGTCGGCCGAGTACTGGCACATGGGCGCCACCACGATCCGGTTCCAGAGCTCGAGGCCCCGGAGCTTGATCGGCGAGAAGAGCTGGCTTGTCGGCATGGATATCCTCAGGGTGAGCCCGCCGCGGCGGCGGGATGCAAAAGAACCGGAGCACTGATTAGCCGCTCCCGGGCTTCCGGGGAAGGAGGACGGGCAATCCGGCCGAGCAACGGCTGGGGCCCGCCGCTCACATTGCCCCTCGGCGTCATGCTCGGGGCCCCACCCCACGACGTCATGCCGCGGAGGCGGGCACCCACGTCGCTCTCGGCGTTGCTCACCCTGACGTGGGTCCCCGCCTTCGCGGGGATGACGATGATGGGCGGCGCGGACAACGGCCGTCAGTGCCGGAGCCTAGGCTTTCGCGATCAGCTCGCGGCCGCCCATGTAGGGGCGCAGCGCCTCGGGGACGACGATGGAGCCGTCGGCCTGCTGGTAGTTCTCGAGGATGGCGACCAGCGTGCGCCCGACGGCGAGGCCGGAGCCGTTCAGGGTGTGCACGAAGCGCACGTCACCCTGCTTGCCCTTCGGCTGCCCGCCCGCAGCCGGGCCCTCACCTCTCAGCCGGTAGCGTGCGCCCATGCGCCGAGCCTGGAAGTCGCCGCAGACCGAGCAGGACGAGATCTCGCGGTAGGCGTCCTGGCCGGGGAGCCACACCTCGATGTCGTAGGTCTTCTGCGAGGCGAAGCCCATGTCGCCGGTGCAGAGCAGCACGGTGCGATAGGGGAGGCCCAGGCGCTCGAGAATGGTCTCGGCCGAGCGGGTCATGCGCTCGTGCTCGGCGAGCGATGTCTCGGGCGTGGTGATGGAGACCAGCTCCACCTTGGTGAACTGGTGCTGACGGATCATGCCGCGCGTGTCGCGCCCCGCCGAGCCGGCCTCGGAGCGGAAGCAGGGCGTCGCCGCCGTGAAACGCAGCGGGAGCGTGTCCTCGTCGAGAATGGACTCGCGGACGAGATTGGTGAGGGAGACCTCGGCGGTGGGGATGAGCCAGAGGCGCTTGGCCCTATCAAATGCCGCGTCTGTTAGGGCTCTTAGTTCTTCCCCATATTTTCCGTTCCACGCTTCAACGGCCAAAAGACGGGCCTCATCATCG
>JBFWQN010000212.1:0-8644 GCA_050249405.1 Hyphomicrobiaceae bacterium
GCGTCGGGCAGCGACACGGTGCTCTCGAGCTTCGCCGGATCGCGGCCGGCGTCGCGCGCCGCCTGCCGCGCCCTGTCGAACAGGTCCTTCGGCGCCCCCCTCGCCGGGAAGAAGCCGTCGCCGAGGCGCCCGGCCCGTTTCGCAGCCGCCGGCGAATGGCCGCCGACAATGATCGGCACGTGCTTCGCCACCGGCTGCGGCCGGCAGTAGGCGTCCTTGAACTTGACGAACTGGCCGTCGAACGTCGGCTTCTCCGCGCCCCACAGCTCGCGCATCGCCTGCATGTACTCGTCCGTCCGCTTGCCGCGGTCCTCGAACGGCACGCCGAGCGCCTGGAACTCCTCCTTGAGCCAGCCGACGCCGATGCCGAGCAAGATGCGCCCGCCGGACAGGTGGTCCAGCGTCGCCACCTGCTTCGCCACCACCACCGGGTTGTGCTGCGGCAGGATCATGATGCCGGTCGCGAGCTTCACCCGCTTCGTCGCCGCGGCCACGTAGGCCATCCAGATCAGCGGATCGGGCAGTGGCACGGCATCGTTGCCGCCCGCCATCTTGCCGCCGGCAGCATAGGGATAGGTCGAGCCATAGCCGCCCGGCACCACCGTGTGCTCCACGGTCCAGATCGATTCGAACCCCGCCGCCTCGCCGGCCTGCGCCAGCTCCACCGCCTTCGCGGCATCGACGTAGTCACCCGTATTGCAGTAGCGCAGCCCGAATTTCATGGCTTTCCTCCAGTTGTCTTTCGCCGTCTCGGCCGCGGCTATGCTCTCGCCAGCCCCGCGATGCGCGCCAGCATGGCGCTCTCCGGATTGCCCAGCTCCTCGACGATGGTGAAGTGGTTGGCGCCGGGCACGACGACGCACTCGGCCTTGACGCCGGCCTTGCTCCAGGTGGAGGCGATTTCCAGCGCCTGGCGGATGAACTCCTGGCTCTCCTCGCCGCCCGCGGCGGCCACGAGCGTCCGGTCCTTCGGCGGCGCCGGCCAAAGGAGCGGGCTCGCCTCCCGCGCCTTGGCGGCATCGAGCTTCAGCGCCTCGTTCAGGCTCGTCGGGATGAGCGGCGCCACGTCGAACACACCCGAGATGGCATAGGCCGCACGCACCAGGTCGGCCGGCACGCCCGCCACCTTCGACCAGTCCGTCGCGAGCATCGCCGCAGCGAGATGCCCGCCGGCCGAATGCCCGACCACCACCGGCCTCGTCTTGGTCCGCTCCCACACGGCCTTGAGGCACTGTCGGAGCTCGCCCACGATGTCCATGATGCCCACGGCCGGGCAGAGTGTGTACGAAGGCAGCGCCACCGAGATGCCGCGCGCCACCAGCTCCTTCGCCACGAAGGCGTTGGCCTTCCGGTCGCCGCGCTGCCAGTAGCCGCCGTGGATGTAGACGACGAGCGGCACGTTGGTGGCGCCACCTTTTGGCCGGAACAAGTCGTAGCGGTTGCGCTCGCCCTTGCCATAGGTGAGGTCCACCTCGGCGCGCGCTTCCTTCAGATAGGTCTCCGAGGCCTTGGCCCATCGCTCCTGGATGGCGGCGTGCTCGGGCACGCGTTTGCGGTTGTTGTACTCGGCCTCGAGGTCGATCTCGTTCATGGGCGGGCCTCCGGTTCGATCGTGGTAGCCACTGTAGATCGCCCGTCGCGGCTTTGGCACCTGTCCGACGGAAGTCCGGTTGCCCGCCGAGGAACCTCTCTCCCGAGCCCCCGTTGGTCCCGCATGACCGGACCGACCAGGAGTTCCCCATGTTGAAGCTCGGCTACAAGCTGATGTCCGAGGAGCACGGCCCCAACGATCTCGTCCGTAACGCAGTGCGGGCCGAGGAGGCGGGCTTCGATCTCGCCGCTATTTCCGACCATTTCTCGCCGTGGATCGAGGAGCAGGGCCACGCCTCGATGGCATGGACCGTGCTCGGCGCCATCGCCCACGCCACGAGCAGCCTCGAGCTCATGACGGCCGTCACCTGCCCGATCATGCGATACCATCCGGCGATCGTGGCTCAGTTCGCGGCGACGATGGGCGTGCTGACCGGCGGCCGCTTCACGCTCGGCCTCGGCGCCGGCGAGCGGTTGAACGAGCACGTCATTGGCGCTGGCTGGCCCGGCGTCCCCGAGCGCCACGAGCGTTTTGCCGAGGCGGTGGACATCATCGGCGCGCTGCTGGGGGGCGGTGTGCACAGCTATGCCGGCCGCCACTTTCGCCTCGATGGCGCGCGGCTCTTCGACCTCCCGTCGGAGAGGCCGCCGGTGGTGCTCGCTGCCGGGGGCGCAAAGGCGGCCCGCCTCGCGGCGGAGAAAGCCGATGGCCTCATGGCAACCGAGGCGAAGTCCAAAATCGTCGACGCCTATCATGAGGCGGGCGGCAAAGGTCCCCGCTATGCCGAGGTTGCCCTTTGCGTCGCCGACACCGATGAGGAGGCGAGGAGGACCGCCCACCATTACTTCCGCTGGTCGGCCGGAGGATGGCCGGTGCAGGCCGAGCTGCCGGACACCAAAGCCTTCGCTGCGGCGAGCGCCAGCGTGACGCCGGACGACATGGCCGGGAAAATCAGCTGCGGTCCTTCGCTCGACGCCCACGTCGAGGCCGTCGGCAAGTACGTCGAGGCCGGCTTCGATCACATCGTTTTCGTCCAGATTGGCCCGGCCCAGCCGGCCTTCATCGATTTCTTCGGAGAGAAGCTGGAGCCGGCTCTGCGCAAGCTCGCCTGATCACGCGGACCGCTCGCTCGTGCCCTGACGCCGTCGCCCGCCCCAACTGGGGCCGTGTAGGATGGAGCCGGCGCAAACGCGGCGAATGGAGCGGACATGGCTGCGAACGACAACTGGGGCTGGCAGGCGCGGATCGGCATGTTCATCGTCTCAGCGGAGGCCGTCCCCGAGGCCGAATGGTGGGCGATGCTGCCGCGCGGCACGTCCGTGCATGCGGCGCGCGTCACATCAGGCGCTCCCTGGGCCAAGTGGCTGCCGGACCGGTCGGGTGTCGCACTGTGCGACGATCTCGAGCGCGGCTGCCGACAATTCGCGACCATGCGCCTCTCGGCTGTCGTCATCGGGCACACCTCGAGCAGCATCGTCGGCGGCAAGGGTTGGGACGAGGCGGTCGTGGCACGCATGTCCGGGATTGTCGGCCCCGGCGTCGCCGTCACGACCAACGGTCTCGATTGCCTCGCGGCGCTGCGTGAGAGCGGCATCGCGAGGCCGTTCGTCGTTTCTCCGGCATGGTTCGGTGATTCCGCCATCGATGCCGGAATTCGGTATCTGACCGATTACGGTCTCGCCCCCGCGGGCCATCTCCGCTACGACCCTGGCCGCAAGTGGCGCGACGTCCCGTTCGCCGAGCTCTACCCGCAAGGCATGGGCTTCGAGCAGGAGATCGAGCCGCTCTATCGCCAGGTTAAAGCGGCCTGCCCAGCCGACGCTGACGGCGTCTTGATCGCGGGGACCGGCTTCCGCTGCGTTGCCATCATCGACGACCTGGAGCGAGATCTGCAGCGGCCCGTGGTGACCGCCAACCAGGCGAGTCTCTGGCGCTGCCTGCGACTGGCTGGCGTGGTGCCGCGCATCGACGGTTATGGGCGCCTGCTCTCCGGCCGCTGAGTCAGGGCGTCCGTCTCTACCGCTATTTGTTCGGCGTATAGCGCCAGTAGCGGCCACCCTTGCCCTCAGCCACCATGTAGAGGGGGAAGCGCTGGTCGGGCGGACGCACGCCCCGGTCGATGAGCAGCTGGATGTCCTTCAGGACATGGCTGCGCTCGGCGTAGTCGTTGTGGTTCGCCGACAGCAGCGCCTTCGTGCTGGCCGCCGAGATATCGATGGTGTCCAGCCCCTTCACGATCAGCGGACCGTCGGCAGGCACGTCGCCCGCGCGCGGCACGCCGTCCGCCTGGCGCGACAGGATCAGCGCCTTGTCCTCGTTCGAGGCGTAGAGCGTTCGCCCCGCACCCAAGTCCAGCTTCGCGGTGATGTCGGCGAAGAGATCGCGGTCGACGTCCGGTGCCGCGAGCACGATTTGCCCGAGCTTCGCCCTCACCGCTCGGTCGCCCGAAAGCTGCAGGCTGCGCAGGGCCTCGATAAGCGGCCGGTTGCCGAGGCTATGCGCCACGATGTGGATGCGGCGGGCCCGCGTCTCGCGCGCGATCCGCGACAAGAACTCGGCCAGATAGGCCTGAGCTCGCGCCGCGCTGTTCAGATCGTACGAATAGTCCTTGAGCGTGCCCCGCGACGGCCAGCTGTACATGGCCGCGAGGCCGTCGAACTCCAGGTCGTGCGCAACCTGCGCCGTGCGGTAGAGCGCATCGTCGAACGTCGAGTTGTAGCCGTGAATGAAGACGAGCACCTGGTCCTTGAACCGCGTGCTCTTGTCGAGCAGGCCATTGGCCCGCGGCGAAAGCTCGCCGGGCTCGAGTAGCCGCAGGCTGGCGATCGTGAAGTGCTTCTGCGGGTTCTCGCTCTCGCTGTAGTAGCGGAGGTTGAGGAACGTATATTGGCGCGGTCTCGGAATGGTGCCCGTGGCACGTGCGGTGCGTGGCACGGTGACGACCGCAAGACCTGTCGCGAGCCGCTCGCTGCGTTCCGATCCGGCCTTGGCGTGCAGCGCTTTCGTCGGTACCGACGAGGTCGTGAGCAGCGGGTCGGCAGGGGCGGAGTCGCCGGCCTTGCCATTGATTGGCTCGACCTTGCGGTCGGTGCCCCACAGCACGGTGATGACGTCGAAAAGGTTCTCGCGCGTGGCCGGCGTGGCGTCTTGCGCACCGGGCGTTGCCGTGACCGCCGCCCGCGTGGCGCTGCTGAGCGACGTAACCTGCGGGGCGCGTGAAGAGCTCGCGGAGGCGATCGCTGGCGGCGAGGGCTCGCCGAGCACCACGCGCTCGCGCCCCTTGAGCTCGGGATCGTCCGGCGCAATGGGTGTCATGGTCTGCGGCGCCAGCGCAACCGACGGTACGGAGAGGTTGGCCGCGCACGAGGCAAGTGCCAGTGCAAGCCCGGCGACGAGCGCGGCAATCCGGAAGCGAAGCCTCTGCATGGGATGCGACCACGGCTGGGCCATCGCACCGCCCACACCTGGCGGCACCGAACGCGGCGGTCACTCGAGCGCGCCCGGCACACGGCACGCCACGCAGGATACCCTTGCATGGCCTACGGCATGCCGAGGACTGCGCACAAGGCTGCTGTAGCCACCAGCCCCCGGAGATCGGTCGCTTTCCCCATCAATTTCCGTCGACTGAGCCTTCCGCCTGCGATCCGGCAAGCCGTACCCGTCTCGCGTCGCTCGCGACTTGCGAGACGGAATTGGCCGGAGCCCGCTTATGGATGCGGTCCCCACGGTGCCTCGGTCAGGAGCTTCACCTCCTGGCTCAGCACCAGCGGCCGGAACTTGGACGCGAAGCCTTCCACGAAATCCTTGTTGGCGAACACCGACGCCCAGTGCGCGCGCCGGTCCCCGTCGTCCTTGAACTTCCAGATGTGCACGAGCTGGTTGATCATGCCCGTGTCGGCGACGAAATAGCCGACGAGGTTCTTGTCGTGGCCGCCCTTCTTCAGCGCCGGGAAGCCCAGCTCCATGTAGAGCGTCTGCGCCTCACCCATCTTCCCGACCTGCAGCGTGTAGGTCCGCATCTCGTAGAGTGCCATGTGCGTGTCCTTTCCCTCTTGCTTGGCCATCTCGCCCGCCGGGCGGGACGATCACGACCCGTCGACGAAATCGAAGGTGAAGCTGCTGCCCTTGCGCCGGATCTGCCCGCATGACGGGGTCGCGAAGTGCTGCGGCATGACGATGGTGCCGGCGTCGGCGTGCTTCTCGATCAGCGCCGTCCGCGAGTTGCGCGAGGCGTCCATGTCGAAGTCCGCGCGGCACGACAGGTGCGGGAAAAGCACCTGCATCGGGTGATGGATGACGTCGCCGATGAACACGCCCTTGGCACCGCCCGAGGCGACGTTCACCACCACATGCCCCGGAGAGTGCCCGTGACAGGGCTCGAGCGACAGCCCCTTGTCCAGCTCGTAGTCGTCGGCCACCAGCACGGCCTTCTCGGCGCGCATCACCGGCAGCACGCTGTCCTCGAACGACAGCGCGTGCATGTTCTCGGTCGTGCCCTTCGTCTTCTGGTAGACGCCGTCCCAGTAGTCGTACTCGCGCTTGGCCATCACGTACTTCGCGTTGGGGAAGGTCGGCACCCACTGCCCGTTGACGAGCCGCGTATTCCAGCCGACGTGGTCCCAGTGGAGATGCGTGCACATCACGTGCGTCACCTCCTCGGGCTTTACGCCGAGCGCTGCCAGCCCGCCGAGATAGTCCTTCTTCCCCGAGTTGAACTGCTCGCGCCCCGGCCGCGGCTTGTCGTTGCCGCAACAGGTGTCGATCATGATCGTATGGCGACCGGTCTTGAGCACGAACGAGTGGAAGCTCATCACCACCCGGCCGTCGTCGGTGATGCGACCGGGCAGCAGGCGCCGCGCCTCGGCGATGATCTCGTCCGTGGCCGCGGGCAGGAACTCCTTCGCCGGGAACGCCGGGAACTCGAGCTCCGCGATGCGGCCGACCTGATAGTCGCCGAGCTTCAGCTGGTGCATGGGGATGTCTTTCTCATTGGCGATTGTCGGCTTCGTCGGCGCGTGAGGCGCCAGGGTGTAGGGCGCAATACGGAGCGTTTTGCGCCGCCCTCGGTTCCCTGTCCGCTCTACTCCAGCCTGAATCCCCGCTTCTTCACGTAGGCGCCGAAGTCGGCCCGCTCGGGCACGGCGTAGTGGCGCGCCTTCTCCTCGCTCCAACCGTACTCCTCGGCCGTGCCGAATTTGGCGACATTGCGCTGGGCGCGGTAGGGGAAGATGCCGTTGCGGCGGCGGTCGTAGCCGCGCACGGCCTCGTCGGTGGCCTCCGAGTACCGGTCACGGTGCACCGTGAGCTTCAAGGGCAGCCGCGCCGAGACGAACGCCGGCACGGCCGGCCAGCCGACGCCGAGGCCCGCCACCGGAAACACGTGATCGGGCAAGCCGAGGAGCCCGCTCACCTCCTCGGCGTGGTTGCGGATGACGCTCACCGGGCAGCAGCCGAGCCCCGCCGCCTCCGCCGCCGCAATGAACCCCTCGAGCGCGATCGCCGCATCGACCGCGGCATTGAAGAAGGCATCGAGATGATCGTTGGCGAAAGCATGGCCGCGCCACTGGTGCACCTGCCGCTGCCGCCGGTTGTTGCCGAGGAAGATCAGGAAATGCGGGCAGGCTGGGATCCAGTCCTGGTCTTTCAGCAGCTCGTTGATCCGCCCGCGAATGGCCTTGTCCTCGACGATGAGGATGTCGCGCTGCTGCAGGTCGCTCTTCGACGGCGTCGAGAGCGCCACCGCCGCCAGCGTGTCCAACATGGCCGGCGGAACCGGCTCCGGCTTGAAGCGGCGCACCACACCCCGGCTGGCGAGGCGCCGGACGGCCTCGTTGCCGGCCAGCGCCTCCGGCACGTCCGCGGCATCGCCGAAGCGGAGATCGAGCAGCTCCTGCAGCGTCTTCATCGTTCTTGCCTCCGACCGGTCCCGGCTCAACCTCGACTACTGCCTACTGCCTACTGCCTCTCGCCCGTCCAGCGCCATCTTGAGCTGCAGCAGATCCCGCCAAGCCTGCCGCTTCGCCTCGGGCTGGCGCAAGAGGTAGGCGGGATGCAGCGTCGGCATCACGCGCACGGGCTGCGCACCGATCGTCACCTCCCGCCATCGCCCCCGCAGCCGCATGATCCCCTCTGGCGAATCCAGGACAGCTTTCGCGGCCGGCCCGCCGAGCGTCAGGATGAAGTCGGGCGCCACCAGCTCCACCTGCCGCTCCAGGAACGGCTTGCACGCCTGCGCCTCCTCCGGCGTCGGCGTCCGGTTGCCCGGAGGCCGCCAGTAGACCACGTTCGTGATGTGCACGTCAGGCTCGCCGAGGCCGATCGCCGCCAGCATCTTGTCGAGCAGCTGCCCCGCTCGGCCGACGAACGGCTTTCCCGCGAGATCCTCGTCACGTCCCGGCGCCTCGCCGACGATCATCAGTCGGGCGGTCGGGCTGCCGCGGTAGAAGCACAGGCTTTTCGCCGTGACCTTGAGCGGGCACCCGTCGAACGCGGCGAGCAGAGCCTCGAGCTCGTCGAGCGTCCGCGCCGTCCGCGCGGCCTCTCGCGCCGAGGTCGTGGCCGCGGTCTCGCGGCGGATCACGACGGGGGGAGCTGTCGGGACGGGGGGCGCTGCTCGTCCCTGTTGCCGCTCGACCGGTCGCTGCGCCGAGGGCGTCGGCAGGCGCGTGGCCTGATGCCCCGCCGGCGGCCCGGGCACCTGCTGCAGTGGCCGCGAGGTCTCGGGCGCCCGCGGCGCCCCCAAGCGTGAAGGAGCGGAAACCTGCGGCTCGCCGGCGCTCGGCCATGCGAAGTCCGCGCCGGGCGCCGCCTCCGGCCGCTCGGTCCATGCCGGTGCCACCGCGTCGTAGGCGTCGGCGACACCCGCCTCGCGCCACCACGCCAGGAGGGCCAGCAGTCGTTCTCTCTCCTCGTCCGTCATCGAGGATGAGCATAGCGCCGACCCGGCTGCGCGCCAGTGGGCCTGCGTCCTCCGATGGCTCGTCCCGTCGCCCCGTTAGGCGCCCTTGCCTTCCTTGCTTGCGTTACCTCCGCCAAAGACCTATCGAACGGCCA
>JBFWQN010000213.1:0-8618 GCA_050249405.1 Hyphomicrobiaceae bacterium
AGCCGAGCCAGTAGTAGGGATTGCCCCAGGTATCGCGCCGCTCCTCGACTCCGAGGTTCTGCTGGTCGCGCCGCCCCTGCGTGGTGACCATCACGCCTTCGATATCGCCGGGCCGGCGATCCGGATCGTTGACGTTCATGAGGACGAGCGGCGGCCACGGCTCGGCGAGCAGCTGCCGGATCAGTCCTGGCGCGTGCGCGATCGGCGTCTCCCAATGGGGGAAATCCTGCGCGCCGTAGCTGTAGGCCATCGAGAGTGCGATCGAGGGAATCCCGAGCTGCGTGCCCTCGAGGGCGCCCGCTATGGTGCCCGAGTAGGTGACGTCCTCGGCCATGTTGGCGCCGCGGTTGATGCCGGAGAGGACGAGGTCGGGACGGCGGTCCTTGAGCACGTGGCGAGCGCCCATGATGACGCTGTCGGTGGGCGTGCCGCGGACGGCATAGACGCGCTCGGCGACCTTGCGCATGCGGAGCGGCTCGTTGAGCGACAGGGAGTGACCCGCACCCGACTGATTGGTCTCGGGAGCCGCCACCCAGACCTCACCGTCCGGCCCGGCAAGCTCCTCGGCGATCTGGCGCAAGGCATGGATGCCTGGCGCATCGATGCCGTCGTCGTTGGTCACCAGGATGCGCATGCTCGGGCTCCGGTCTTGCTCGGTCACCCACGGGATGCCGCTCAGCTGTTACGGCATTATGGCATCCGGTGCCCGCCGCATGCAAAGCGGGACGACTGCCGGTCACGCCCGGGGACGGGATGCGACCGGAAACAACGATGCGGCGCCCCGCGAGGCGGGCCGACGGTTGCGGCCCGCTGCTCCGATGGCACTGGCAGACGCTTTACGCGCCCAGATGGCGGCTGATGCGGCGCTCGAGCTCGTCCGTGATCATGCCGCCATTCTCGGCGACCATGCGGGCGGCATCGCGTTCGGCACGCCGGCGTGCGGCATCGTAGGCCGCATCCGAAAGCCGCTCGAAGAAGCTGCCGAGCGAAAGGCGCGGCAGGGTGACGTGCTTGCTCGGCGACGGCGCAGTGACGTCGTAGCCAGCGACAAGGCTCAAGGTCAGGTTGGACATGATCAGCTCCGCGATCTTTTTGTTTTTGGAGCCCGGGCTTCGTTCGTTTCCGCTCATGATCGGGCCGGCTTGATGCCGATCTCTCGAATGCCTGTATTATGGGAAGGGTCGCCCGATACGACCACACACGTTTTCGCATTGCTGGAATGCTGGGGCGGGCCATAACCCGCAGCCTTCAGATCGCCTTGAAATGAGATATTCCGAATCGTTCTCGGCCGGTGGCAAACGCCACGTTCACCCTGTAGCCAGAAGCCATACCCCGCGAACCAGGAATGAGACTGCGACCGCGTGGACGATGTGACGGCTCCAGGCGCGGAAGTCGCCATCCGTCATGCGCTCCAGCACGCGGGCAGCGAGCGATGTGCCCACAAACGCCAGGCCCAGGGCGCCGAGCAATGCCCACCATGGCACGCTGAACGAGAAGGTGGTCGCGAACGAGCCGAAATAGAGCACCCGAAAGAGGTGCGCGATGGTCTGGCAGACGGCCTTGGTGCCCACGATCTGCCGCCGGTCGAGGCCACTCCTTTGGAAATACATGTCGAGTATGTGACCGGCGGCGCCCGCTATGAGTTGCAGGACCATAATGACCACGCCGCACATATAAGGGCCGCTCGGACGTGTGATATCGGGCTGCCAGCGCACTGGCAGCGCCTCGGCGATGAATGGCAGCAGCCCCAGGCCGATATAGAGCAGCGCCTTGTCCGGAATGAACGAGACGAAGCGCATCGCCAGGAAGGCCGCCGTCGCACCGACGACATAGCGCCCGACGAGGTGCCACTGGACGAGGTGCCGCCAGAGCAGCGCGCGCCAGCCGTTGGCGCCCATCTGGATGGTCCCGAACAGCACCATCGCCGGCACCACGTCCATGAACAGGAGGAGCACGCCCAAGAGAATGAGCCCGCCCGCCATGCCGAAGATGCCGGACAGGAACGACGTGCCGAGCACGGTGATGCCGATGATGCCCAGCGCAGACGCGGTCATGGGAAGCCTTGCAGGATCGGTGTTGCGCCGGGAAGGGCACACGCAAAGGACAAGCCGCGCGACAGCACGCAACGGGGCACGCGCAGCGGCGGCAACGCCACCGATCGGACGACTAGCTGCCCACCTCGAACAGCGCCTCGATCTCGACGGGAATGTCGGCGTAGAGCTCGGCGACGCCGATGGCCGAGCGGGTGTGGCGGCCGGCCTCGCCGAACACCTCGGTCATGAGGTCGGAGAAGCCGTTCATGACGTTGGAAGGCGTGTTGAAGCCGGGCGCGCAATTGACGAAGCCGATCACGCGGACCACACGCACAACCGGGTTCAGGCTGCCCAGATAGGTGCGCAGCGTCGACAGGCAGCAGAGGCCGGTGAGCCGCGCCGCGTCCGCGCCCTGGGCGACCGTCAGCTCGCGCCCGAGCTTGCCGGTGACGTAGGGCACGTTCTCGGGCCCGAGCGGACCGTGGCCGCTCATGTAGACATGGATGCCCGAGCGCAAGGCGCGCACCCGGTTCGCCTCGTCCTTGAAGGGAGGCGGCAGCGTGATGCCGAGCCGCGCCAGACGCTCCTCGTGGGTCATTGGACGTGCCTTTTTGTCGTCAGCTGGTGCTCCGGCAGTGCTCGCTCCGCGAGAAGGGCTGCCACCCTTCGACCCGCCCGGACCCACCCCTCTTGTCGGAGAGGTGTGACCCGGACTGGATCGGGAGGGCCCGCGCGGGAGATGCCTGCGGCTACGCCTTCAAGCCTCGCAGGTGCTTCTCGCGGGCCGTCGCCGCCTGCATCAGGAACGGCATATCGTTCCCCGCGAGCACCATCTTGATCCCCATGCCGATGTACTTCGTCAGGCCCTCGTCCGTGTAGACGCCGCCCATGCCGGCCCACTTGCCGTGCTTCTTGCAGGCGGCCACGACCGTCTCGTAGGCCTTCACGACCTCGGGGTGCATCAGCTGCCCCGGCAGCCCCATCTCCATCGTGAGGTCGCTGGTGCCGATCAGCAGCACGTCGACGCCGGGCACGGCGGCAATGGCATCGGCGTTCTTGATGGAAAGCGGGCTCTCCAGCATCACGACGACCAGGAGGTTGTCGTTGACGATCCTGGTCGACTCGCCGGGCGGCAGCTGTGCGAAAGCCAATTGCGGCATGGTGCCGCCGATCGAGCGATGCCCGACCGGCGGATAGCGCAGCCGATCGGCGATGGCCTTCGCTTCCTCGGGCGTATCGACATGCGGCATGACGATGCCGTAGGCGCCGCCGTCGAGCACGCGCGTCGCCATGTCGAGCTGGCCCTGCGGCACACGCACGATCGGGGAGATGCCACAGGCATTGGCGGTGACAGAGATCTGCACCGCCATGTCGAGCGTCATCGAGTTGTGCTCGCAATCGATGAACAGCCAGTCGTAGCCGCAGGTCTTCATGGCCGGCGCGATGTCGACGGTGCGCGCCTGGCGCAAGCCCACGCCAATGGCCATCTCGCCGCGCTTCAGCCGCTCGCGGGCCGGATTGAGCCCGACCGTCGTCGCGTTCGCCATTGTCCCGTCTCCTGCCCGTTGCTCTGCGACGGGGAGACTAAGGCCGCCGGCTCGACCGACGCAACGTCGAACTCAACCGCACTGCTGGCCGGCGATGCACATCAATCCGGCATGGTCGATAACGCGCGGGGCCCCGAGCATGACCCGGGGCCCCGCAAAAAAATCAAATTCACAGGCGCGGATCCTACTTCCATTCGATCCGCAGGATCTCGTAGCTGCGGCTCCCCTTGGGCGTGGTCACCTCGGCGCTCTCGCCCTTGGCCTTGCCGATCAGCGCGCGCGCGATCGGGCTCGAGATCGAGATGAGGCCGTCCTTCACGTTGGCCTCCAGGTCGCCGACGATCTTGTATTTGGTCTTGTCGCCCGTATCCTCGTCCGCGAGGTGCACGGTCGCGCCGAACTTGACCGTGGTGCCCGACAGCTTGGTCGTGTCGACCACGTCGGCGCGCGACAGCTTGTCCTCCAGATCGGCGACCTTGGCCTCGTTCATCCCCTGCGCTTCCTTGGCGGAATGATACTCGGCGTTCTCCGAGAGGTCCCCGTGTGCGCGTGCCTCGGCGATGGCCTGGATGATGCGCGGCCGCTCCTCGGCTTTCAGCCGATGCAATTCGGCCTCCAGCTTCTTGAAGCCCTCGACCGTCATCGGCACCTTTTCCATTGCCATTTCTCAATCTCCACGTCGGCGCGCCGTAAGGGCACGCCTCAGTTGTCAGTCTCGCGCATGCGCCGGGTCTTGGCCAGCCCTTTGCCCACAACAGACAAAAGGAACGACCGGGACCGGACGAGGACTGTCCGGTCACCCAGTTCCACAGAGCACAAACGCAACGGCCGCTCCCGCCGGAAGGCTGAAGCGGTCACCACCGCGCATGCGCGACGTCGAAAGCTCAGGCCTGATAGCTCTGCAATGGGGCCACTTGCAGGTTGCCCGCCTTGAGCGCCCGAATCGCATCCACTACGGCCACGGCGCCAGCTAACGTCGTGTAGTATGGGATGCGGTTCAAGAGGGCAGTTCGGCGAATATCTTTCGAGTCCGCGAGCGCCTTCGAGCCCTCGGTCGTGTTCACGACCAGATGCACCTCGCCGTTCTTCATCATGTCGACGATGTGTGGACGGCCCTCCAGCACCTTGTTGACCTGCTCGCAGGCGATGCCGTGCGCCTCGAAGTGACGGCGCGTGCCGCGGGTGGCCACGATGCGGAAGCCCATCTCGGCCAGATCGCGCATGGCACCGAGGATGTGGTCCTTGTCGCTGTCGCGCACCGAGACGAACACCGTGCCGGCGGTCGGCAGCGCCGTTCCCGACCCGAGCTGGCTCTTGGCGAAGGCAATCGCGAAGTCGCGGTCGAGGCCCATCACCTCGCCCGTCGAGCGCATCTCGGGGCCGAGCACGGGATCGACGCCGGGGAAGCGCGCGAACGGGAAGACCGCCTCCTTCACCGCGACGTGGCGGAGCCGCGGCGGCTTCAGGCCGAAATCCTTGAGCGCGGCTCCGGCCATCACCCGCGAGGCGATGCCGGCGATCGGCACACCGATCACCTTGGCGACGAACGGCACCGTGCGGGAGGCCCGGGGGTTCACCTCCAGGATGTAAATCTGGCGGTCCTTGATGGCGTATTGCACGTTCATCAAGCCAACCACGCCCAGCGCCAGCGCCAGATCCCGGGTCTGCTTCTCGAGGCGCACGACGATCGAGCGATCGAGCGAGTGGGCCGGGAGCGAGCAGGCCGAGTCGCCCGAATGGATGCCGGCCTCCTCGATATGCTCCATGATGCCGGCGATGAAGGTGTCGCGGCCGTCGCTGAGACAGTCGACGTCGACCTCGACCGCATCGGCGAGGTAGCTGTCGATCAGCAGAGGCCGGCGCTCCGAGACGACCAGCTCGGAATGCCCCCTGAGGGTGGCCGAGAGGCGCTGGATGTAGCGATCGAGCTCGCCCGAGTCGGCGACGATCTCCATTGCGCGCCCGCCGAGCACGAAAGACGGCCGGATGAGCACGGGAAAGCCGATGTCGATGGCCACCTGCGCGGCCTCGCCCGGCGAGCGCGCGATGCCGCTCTCGGGCTGCTTCAGTCCCAGCTTCTCGACCAGGGCCCGGAAGCGGTCGCGGTCCTCGGCCAGCTCGATCGCTGCCGGCGACGTGCCGAGGATGGGCACGCCGGCCGCGCCCAGCGCCTCGGCGAGCTTCAACGGCGTCTGTCCGCCGAACTGCACGATGACTCCGAGCAGTTGCCCCTTCTGCTGCTCGATGCGGATGACCTCGAGCACGTCCTCGGCGGTCAGCGGCTCGAAATAGAGCCGGTCCGACGTGTCGTAGTCGGTCGAGACCGTCTCCGGGTTGCAGTTGACCATGATGGTCTCGAAGCCCGCGTCCGACAGCGCGAAGCAGGCATGGCAGCAGCAGTAGTCGAACTCGATCCCCTGCCCGATGCGGTTGGGACCGCCACCGAGGATGACGACCTTCTGCTTCTCGGAGGGCTCGGCCTCGCACAGCGGCTGGTCGAACAATCCGGTCTCGTAGGTCGAGTACATATAGGCCGTGGGCGAGCGGAACTCGGCGGCGCACGTGTCGATGCGCTTCATCACCGGGTGCAGACCGAGCCGATGGCGCATCGCGCGCACGTCGGCCTCGCTCACGGGAGTCCCGGCGCGTGTGGCGAGCTTGGCCAGGCGGGCGTCGGAAAAGCCCATCGCCTTGAGCCCGCGCAACGCCTCGAGCGTCTCGGGAAGGCCGTGCCGGCGCACCTTCTCCTCGACGTCGACGATCTCCTGCATGCGGGCGAGAAACCAGGGATCGATGCGGCACGAGGCATGAATCTGCTCGTGGTCGACACCCAGGCGCATGGCCTGCGCGACCTTGAGCAGACGGTCGGGAGTCGGGTGGCCGAGGGCTGCCCGGATGACGTTCTTGTCGTCGCCCTGGCCGAGGCCCTCGAAGGTCACGTCGTCGAGGCCCGTGAGACCCGTCTCGAGCCCGCGCAGCGCTTTCTGCAGGCTTTCCGCGAACGTGCGGCCGATGGCCATGACCTCGCCCACCGACTTCATGGCGGTGGTGAGCGTCGGATCGGAGCCTGGAAACTTCTCGAAGGCGAAGCGCGGGATCTTCGTCACCACGTAATCGATGGTCGGCTCGAAGGCAGCCGGCGTGGCGCCGCCCGTGATGTCGTTCTCGAGCTCGTCGAGCGTGTAGCCGACCGCCAGCCGGGCGGCGACCTTGGCGATCGGGAAGCCGGTCGCCTTGGAGGCGAGCGCGGACGAGCGCGACACGCGCGGGTTCATCTCGATGACGACGAGGCGTCCGTCCGCCGGATTGACGGCGAACTGCACGTTGGAGCCGCCGGTCTCGACCCCGATCTCGCGCAGCACCGCGATCGAGGCGTTGCGCATGATCTGGTATTCTTTGTCGGTGAGCGTCAGAGCCGGAGCGACCGTGATCGAGTCGCCGGTGTGCACGCCCATCGGATCGATGTTCTCGATGGAGCATACGATGATGCAGTTGTCCGCCTTGTCGCGGACCACCTCCATCTCGTACTCCTTCCAGCCGAGCAGGCTCTCGTCGATGAGGATTTGTGCGGCCGGCGAGGCATCGAGGCCCGAGCGCGCGATCTGCTCGAACTCCTCGCGGTTGTAGGCGACGCCACCGCCGGTGCCGCCCATCGTGAAGGCGGGGCGGATGATGGCGGGCAATCCGATCGTATCGAGGGCACGCATGGCCTCGGCGAGGCCCGTCTGCCGATCGTAGCCGACGAGCTGTCCCTGCGCATTGCGGATGGGCGGGGAGGACGCGATCGAGGCACGCGGGCTCTCGAGACCGATGCGGTCCATAGCCTCGCGGAAGAGCTTGCGATCCTCCGCCATGTGGATCGCCTCGGCCTTGGCGCCGATCATCTCCACGCCGTACCTGGCGAGCGTGCCGTCCGCCTCCAGCGCCAGCGCGGTATTGAGCGCGGTCTGTCCGCCCATCGTCGGCAGAAGCGCGTCGGGGCGCTCCTTCTCGATGATGCGAGCGACGATCTCGGGCGTGATCGGCTCGATATAGGTTGCATCGGCCAGCTCAGGATCCGTCATGATCGTGGCTGGATTGGAGTTGACGAGGACGATGCGGTAGCCCTCGGCCTTCAAGGCCTTGCAGGCTTGCGTGCCCGAATAGTCGAACTCGCAGGCCTGGCCGATCACGATCGGCCCGGCCCCTATGATGAGGATGGATTTGATGTCGGTGCGCTTGGGCATGGCGCCGCTTCATAGGGCACGGGGGCCCGGTTGGCTACAGGGGGATGCGATATCGGGCGCAGCTCGTACGCCCGGGACATGCTCTAATCCGGCCGACGTCAGGACTTTTCGCCGCGCAGCAGGCGTTCGCGCCCGCCTCCAGGCTACGTAGAACCTCACGTCCCTGGCGAAACGGGCTCAGTAGAAGAGGCTGGAGACGCTCTCGTTGCGGGCCGTGCGCGCGATGGCCTCGCCGAGCAGATTGGCAATGGTGAGGACGCGGATGTTCCTCGCGGCCTTCACGGCCTCGGTCGGCATGATCGAATCGGTGATCACCAGCGTCTTCAGCTTCGAGTTGGTGATGCGCGAGACGGCGCCTCCGGACAGCACCCCGTGGGTGATGTAGGCGTGCACCTCGGTGGCGCCGTGGGCCAGGAGCGCGTTGGCCGCATTCACCAGCGTACCGCCCGAATCGACGATGTCGTCGACCAGCACGCAGCGCATGCCGTCCACGTCGCCGATGACATGCATCACCTCCGAATGGCCTGCCCTCTCGCGGCGCTTGTCGCAGATGGCGATCGGCACGTTCTGCCCGAGGCGCTTGGCGAGGGCCCGGGTGCGCACGACGCCACCCACGTCCGGCGACACGACGACGAGCTTGCCGGTGTCGTAATTGTCCTGGATGTCGCGCGCGAACAGGGGGGCCGCGAACAGGTTGTCGGTCGGGATGTCGAACAAGCCCTGGATCTGGCCAGCGTGCAGGTCGAGGGTCATCACCCTGTCGACACCCGCCCGCTCGATCATGTTGGCGACGAGACGTGCCGAGAGCGGCG
>JBFWQN010000214.1:0-8592 GCA_050249405.1 Hyphomicrobiaceae bacterium
CGTGTTCTCGGCGCACGGCACCGCGTACATGGTGATGAAGTACGAGGTGGGCCTCAGCATGAAGGCGTGGCTCGGCGAGCTCGGCCGGCCACCGCAGCAGGACGAGTTGGATCGCATTCTCGTGCATCTCATCCGCGCCGTGGACACGATGCACCGGCGGGATTTCCTGCATCGTGACATCGCCCCGGACAACATCGTGCTGCGCGATGACGGCACGCCTGTGCTGCTCGACTTCGGCTCCTCGCGGCGCGTCATGTCCCAGTCCACGGGCGCGCTCACTGGTGTGGTCAAGCAGGGTTTCTCGCCGCCCGAGCAGTACACAACGGACAGCAAGGCGCAGGGGCCGTGGACCGACATCTACGCGCTGGGCGCAACGCACTACCGGTGCGTCACCGGCCAGACACCGCCCGACGCGCCGCTGCGAATGCTCGAGGCGGATATCACGTCCGCGCGCAATGGCGCCAACGGCACCTACCGTGACAGCTTCCTCGACGCGATCGACTGGGCCTTGCGCTTCCGCCCGGGGGACCGGCCGCAGTCGCTGCGCGAATGGACAGACGAGCTGCTCGCCGGGGCGGTCGGCGCCGATCCTTTCCGGTCCGCGATAACATCGCCGCGCAGCAGCCCGGGCATCATTGCGGCAGAGCCAGTGTCGGTAGCGATCTCGGCGCCGACGGATGCGCGTCCGGCGATATCGCGTCCGTCGCGGCCGTCGCGGCGGGTCGCCGTGCCGGCGGCCAAGCTGCCGGCGGCCGTGCGGTCGGTGGCGAGCGGGCCGGCTGCGTCGCCAGAAACCGCCGTCACACCGACGCGGCTGACCCAAACGCATCGGCATCCGATCTCCTATGCCGCCGCGATCGCGCTGATGGTCGCCGGCGCCGGGACATCGGCCTACGCACTGAACGAGCTGATGCAGGCCCTGCGTCGCCCCGCGCAAGTGGTGCGAGCCCCGAGCGTGGCGCACACGGCTCCGGCGGTGGTGGTTCCGGACATCGCGCGCCCGGCCGAGCCGGCGGCATCGGTACGGACGGTCTCGCTCGATGTGCCGCCGAGCCGGCCCATCGCGCCCCCCGTGGCGGCGCCCGCGTCGGTGGCAGAGCCCGATGAAGCGATCGCCCGTCGGCAGGCAGAGGAAGCCAACGAGGCTGAGCGTCAGCAGAAGGCGGCCGCGGCTGAGCGGCAGCGGCAGGTGCGCGAGCAAGCAGCCGAAGTTGACAGGCAGAGGCAGGCGCGCGAGGTGGCAGCCGAATCTGAGCGGCAAAGGCAGGCGCGCGAGCAAGCAGCCGAAGCTGACCGGCAGCGGCAGGCGCGCGAGCAAGCCGCCGAAGCTGACAAGCAGCGACTGGCGCGCGAGCAGGCGGCGGAGGCCGAGCGCCGGCGTTTGGCGGAGGAGAAGGCGGCACAGGCAGCCGAGGCCGAGCGGAGGCAACTGGCCGAGGACGCCGAGCGGCAGCGTCAGTCCGTCATCGCTCAGCAGGCGGCCGAGATCGAGCGGCAACGCCAGCAGCTCGCGGCGCTGAAGCTGGAGCGCGATCAGGCCGAGGCCACGGCGAAAGCCGTTCGCGACGCCGAGGCGGCTGCTTCGGCGCGGCGGGCGCAGGTGCTGTCGGCGCAGCAGCGGGCGGAATTCCTGAAGCTCGTGAAGGTTGCGCTGGGCGAGCTCAAGTGCGAGGTGCCCGGGCGGCCGGGGGATCTGGCTGCAGGACTTGCCAACTTGCGCCGGCATGCGGCAAGCGCGCCAGGATTCCAGCTCGCGAAAGCCACCGTTGGCGATGTCGACGACTGGCAGGCCTGGCGGCAGGCGCCCGGCTTCACGGGTTGCCCGGCCCCCGATCCGGCGGAGGTGGCTGCACGCCAGAAGCAGGAGAAGGCCGAGCGCCAGCGGCGCCAGGAGGAGGCTGCCGAGGCCGCGCGCGAGAAGCGCCAGCGGCAGGCCGCCGCAGAGGCGGCTGCGGAGCGGCAATCGGCGACGCGGCGGCGCAATCGCTCCGACGACGGCGAAGGTCGCCGCAGTGGCGGTGGTGGCGGCGGTGGTGGCTCGCCCTCCTTCCGGCCGTCGATCAGTGTCAGTGTCGGCGCGGGCGGCATTTCTTTCTGAGGGGACCAGCGGCCGCCCCCTGGATCGTCCAATTGCTACCGGCGCGACGCCGGCAGCCAGAGCCCGAGTTTCGGGGCAGGGATCACGCCAGCCCGTAGACCTGTGCCATGACTGGGTCGCGGCTCGCGACCAGCCTGGCCAGATCGACGATCACTTTTGCCTGCTTCCAGGTGGCGTCGTCCTGGAACTTGCCGTCGACGATGGCTGCACCTGTGCCGTCGGGCATCGCTGCGATGATCTTGCTGGCGAGCTTCACCTCGGCGGGGTCCGGCGAGAACACGCGCTTCGCAATCTCGATCTGCGTCGGGTGCAGCGACCAGGCTCCGAGACAGCCTTGCAGGAAGGCGTTGCGGAACTGGCTCTCGCAGGCGGCGAGGTCGGAGAAGTCGCCGAAAGGGCCGTAGAAGGGCTTCAGGCCGAACATCAGGCAGGCATCGACCATTTTCTGCACGGTGTAGTGCCAGAGGTCCTGCTGATAGAGCACCCGCGGAGCCTTCGGGTCGGCGCCAGGCGCCATGTCGGCTATGACCGCGTAATCCGGATGCCCGCCACCGACGCGCGTCGTCTTCATGCCGCGTGAGGCGGCGAGGTCGGCGGGGCCGAGGCTCATGCCGTGCATGCGGGGCGAGGCCCCCGCGATCGCCTCGACGTTGCGTACGCCCTCCGCGGTCTCCAGGATGGCGTGGATGAGGATGGGCTTTGCGATCCTGTGCTTGGCCTCGAGCTGGGCCAGCAGCTGGTCGAGATAGTGGATGTCCCACGGCCCCTCGACCTTGGGCAGCATCATCACGTCGAGCTTGTCGCCAGCCGCCGGCACGATCTCCAGGATGTCGTCGAGACCCCACGGCGAGTTGAGGCAGTTGATGCGGGTCCACAATCCTGTCGCGCCGAAATCGTTGTCGCGCGCCATCGCGATGAAGCCTTTCCGCGCATTCTCTTTCTGGTCGGCCGGAATGGCATCCTCGAGATTGCCGAGCACGACGTCGACCTGCCTGATCAGCTCGGGCACGCGCGACCGGATCTTGTCGTTGTGAGGCGGCACGAAATGGATCATGCGCTCGAGCTGCACGGGCAGGCTGCGATAGGGCTCCGGGGCTCCTGTCGCGAGAGGGGCGTAGAACTTGGCAGGCGTGCGGGACGGGTTCATCTGGCGCTCGGACCTGTGCTGGCCGCGCGCCTAGTCGACCGGCGCGCTTCGGCGACATATTAGCCGGCTTTGCTGCAGTGCGAGAGGGGTGGGCGACCGCATATCGCAGTCGCGAGATGACGCGCTGCATCGCGGAGGCGGCCGTGAGCCCGCGCACAGATCCCGCCCGGAGCACATGGCACATTGGCTTCAGGGCCGGCAGCGACGACCGGCGGCAGTACAACTTTATCGGAGACTCTAGTGATGATGAAGACGAGCGAAATGATCGAGAGCGGCGATATTCGGGTGCTCGAGGCCAGCGAGGTCGACCACGTTTCGGGCGGTCTCTTCTGGGGCATCGTGAGCGCCGTGGTCGGCTATGCGGTGAGCCATCCGGACCAGACGGTCTCTGCCGCCCGGCGCGTATGGAACTGGGTCAGCAGCTGGTTCTGATCCATCCAGCGTCACGATCGATCAATGAAATCGAGAGATCGTGACGGCATCGCCGGAGAACATCTGCTAAAATCAGGCACAAGTTTCGCCGCGCGACGATACGATTTCGACGGGTACGGGATCGGCACGGCAGGTCCCGCACCAGGAGACGTGACGATGAGCAAGAAGAGCAAAGAGCTCCGTCCGCTCGACTCGACAGAGATCGAGCAGGTCGCCGGGGGCACGGTGTCTGGCACAGAGGGTGCCGGTGCCAGCCAGCCCGCGGGCCAGCCCGGACATGGGCACAGCACCGAGGCGTCGGAGCGGCCGACCGGAGCGTTGCGGTTCAATCTGCTTTCCTGGCGGATTTAAGCGCGGCCTCGGCGCCAGTCTTGATCGTGATGTGCCTGGACGAGGGGTAGCCGAGGCGACCTCCGTCCGGGCATCGTGCGTGATCATCCCGTCATCGGAGCTGGAACGTCCGACGCCCTCGGTATTGCTCCGCCATGGTCATCGTGACCAAAGGGATGACAGCAGAGGCAACTCGACAACCGACAACCCGAGCCCAGTCGCTGTCTGTTGACGCTGCACCCGCGAGCGGGAATGCAGCAGCACGCTTGCTCTCGATCTCGATCACCGACACCTATTTGGGCCGTGGACGCGGATCCACGATCGAGTGGGGAGCTGCCGGCTTGCCGTCCGTGGCGCTGGTGTCGCCATCGGCGGGATTAGGGCGGCTGCTTCTCGGGATCGAGAAGCGCGGCCGTGACAGCGGCTCTCCTGGGCGCGTCGCAACCGGTGCGGCAGGCTGAGGCACCGCCCTCGTGCCATCGGCACCTCCGGCTATCGAGAGCGGACGGGTGACATTGCTGACGGTCAGCGGCGTGGCGCGCGGAAGGTTTTGCCCTGGTGCTGGGCCCGTGCGCGGCTGCGGAACTGCGGCGCGGGCAGCGGCGGCTGGCACCGTCATCGGACGCCCCGCCGTTGCATCGGTTGATGCCGGCGGCGCGAGGGGACGCGACAGCGGCGTGGTCCGGGGTCTCGGTGGCGCTCCGCCGTCGGGCGGGCCCTGGTCAGGACCGTTGGTGGCGGCGGCAGTCGGTTCCGGTTGCGAAGCTGCAGCAGAGGGTGCCTCGACGGCCTGGGCAGGCGTCGAGGCCTGAGCCTGGGCGGCCTGGGCCTCGGCGGCAGCCATCGCCTCGGCCTGCAGGCGGTGCAGCTCCTCGAGGGTCAGCAGCCGCCGGCCACCGACGACATACACCTTCTGGGCCCGCTGTATGAGGGCCGGCCGGTGCGCCACCACGATGCGCGTGATCGGCATATCCTTGATGAGGTCCGCGATCAGCGTCTCGTTGTGCTCGTCGAGGTTGGCCGTGCCCTCGTCGAGAATGAGCACCTTCGGCTCGCGATAGAGCGCACGGGCCAGCAGAACGCGCTGGCGCTGGCCGCCGGACAGCGTCGAGCCCATGTCGCCGACGAGCGTCAAGTACTGCATCGGCATGCGCGTGATGTCCTCGTGCACCTGGGCCGCCACGGCCGCACGCTGCACGCGCTCCATGTCGAGCTCGGGATCGAAGCAGGCGATGTTGTCGGCGATCGAGCCCGAGAGCAGCCGGTCATCCTGGGCGACCACGCCCACGGCATTGCGCCAGGCGCGGAACAGATCGGGGGTGGCCCGGTGCCCGTCGAGCTCGATGTGGCCCTCGGTCGGCTTGTTGAGGCCGAGCAGCATTTTCATGAGCGTCGTCTTGCCACCGCCAGAGGGGCCGGTGATGGCGATGTACTCGCCGGGCTCGATGTCGAGGTTGATGTCCTCGAGCACGAGGGGATCGGTGACACCGTAGCGGAACGACACGTTCTTGAAGCGGATGCGGCCGGCCACGTTGAGCATCGTCGCCGGCGCCTCGCCCGTGCCCTCGGCCTCCGTCGTCACGATGTCGGCGAGGCGGTCGAGATGGAGCCGCAGGAAGCGGAACTGGATGACCTGGTTGATGAGCGCGACGGCCCGGTCGGTGAAGGTCTGCCGGAACGACAGGAATGAGAACAGCATGCCGACCGAGAAGCCCTGCGCCTGCAGGATCAGGTTGGCCGCGACGTAGATGACGATGACGTTCTGCAATCCGGTGATGATGCTTTGAGCGAGCGATTGCGAGATCTGCAGGCGGCCGACGGCGATCGACGCGTTGGTCGAATCGGCGTGCATGTTTCGCCAGGTGCTCTCGCGCTCGGCCTCCCGGCCCATCAACTTGATGGTGGTCGCCGCGCGCACCGACTCCATGAGGTGCGACTGCTCCTTGGCCTCGGCCTGGATCTCCTCCTCCATGCGGCGGCGCTGGACGGGGAAGATCGCGAACGAGATGGCGAGATTGAGCAGCAGCGCCAGGATGACGATGAGGGCGAGCGTCGGCGAGTAGAAGAACAGGATGACGCCTGCCACCATCGCCATGATGCCGTCGATGACCGACGAGACGAGGCCCTGCGTGACGGCATCCTGGATCGGCTTCACGGCGCCGAGCCTCGACATGATGTCGCCGACGTGGCGCTTCTCGAAATAGTCGCTCGGCAGGCGCAGCACGTGCCGCACCAGATTGCCCGTCAGCTGGAAGCTCAAAAGGTGGCCGAACACACGCAGCGCCCAGCCGCGCAGAGCCTCGATGAGGGACTGGATGACGACGAGGGCCCCGAAACCGAGCGCAATCACCGAGAGCAGCTCGCGGTCCGCCTGGGCGACGGCCTCGTCGACGACGAGCTGCATCTGGAACGGAGCGATGAACGCCGCGACCTGCAGCGCCGCCGACAGCAGCAGCACCTGGACGAGCGCCGGCCAGGAGCCGGACATCTTCGACCAGAGCATGTTGAGCTTCATCGGCACGCGCGCGGTGATGCGCTGGAAGCGCTCGCTCGGCGCGACCTCGAGCACGACGCCGGTGAAGTGCTTCGAGAACTCGGCCTCGCTCAGCACCTTCACGCCGAAGGCGGGGTCGTGAATGGTGATGCCCTTGCGGCCGACGGCCTTGAGCACCACGAAGTGGTTGAGGTCCCAGTGCACGATCGCCGGCAGGTGCACCTTGCGGATGGCGCTGAGCTCGACACGTAGCGCGCGGGTGGCAAAGCCGAGCTGGTCGGCGATGCCCATGACGCTGCGCAGCGTGGCGCCCGCGAGCGACAGCGAGAAGCGCTGGCGCAGCCCGTTCAGGTCCACGTTGTGCCCGTGGAAACGGGCGATCATGGTCATGCAGGCGAGGCCGCACTCGGCTGCCTCGGCCGCGAGGATCGCCGGCAGACGGCGCCGGCGCAGGATGTTCAGCTCGTCGAGTACGCTCATGTGCGCCGTGCCACCGCATAGATGGGATCGAACAGCCACTGGAGGAGGCTGCGACGGTCGAAGACGATGTCGGCAGAGACCAGCATGCCGGGCTGCATGGGAACGGTCTCGCCGTAGGCATAGATGGCCTCACGGCCCATCGTGACGCGGATCCGGTAGACCGGCTCCTGGATGTTGAGCCCCTGGATCGTCACCTCGTTGGGCGCGAGGACGGTGGTCGAGACCGTGCGGATGGTGCCCGACACGGTGCCGAACCGCTGGAACGGGAAGGCCTGCAGCGAGATCTTCACCTCCTGCCCCGGCTTCATGAACCCGATGGAGCGCGAGGGGGCCAGCAGCTCGGCCTCGAGATGGCTTCCCATCGGGATCATCACGGCCACCGTCGTCCCGCCGGCGATGGTCTGGCCGGTCGAGACCGGCAGTGCGGCGATCCGGCCCGTGATGGGCGCCACCACGAACTGCGACCGGCGCTGCTCGGCATCGGTCGAGCGCTGGAGGATCGAGGCCGACGTCGTCGCAAGCTCGGCCTCGGCCTGGCGCATCTCGTGCGGGATGGAGGCGAGGCGTGCCTCGATGTCGGCGATATCACGGTCGAGGGCGGCCTCCTGCCGCCGCTGGCCGACCAGCTCCTGCTCGGCAAGCAGCGTGGCGGCGCGGCGCTGATCCACCTCGCGCTTGGCGAGGAAGCCCTTTGCGGCCACCTGCTCGCCCCGCGAGAGCTCGTCCCGCGACAGCTTCAGCCGCTCCTCCTGGAGCTGCCGCTGCCGGGCGCCCTGCTCGCGCTCGAAGCGCACCTTCTCGAGCCGGATGCGCGACTGCTCCTCCTCGACCCGGAGACGCGCCAGCGTCGCCTGGGCGCGTGCCTGGGCAGCGACCCGCTCCGATTCGAGGCTCTTGATCACCACGTCGCCGACGTTGCCGCCGCTGGTGATGGCCGCCGAATCGATGACGGCGATATGATCGCCGCGATTGACGATGTCGCCCTCCTTGACGAGCACGGTTTCCAGCATGCCCGAGGCCTGGACCGTGGCGCGGATCATGCCCTGGTCGGGGATGAGCAGGCCGGTGACGGTGGCCTTGCGCGCATAGCTCGCCTGCGCCGCGAAAACGATGGCGCCGAACAGGATGCCGGCCAGGAACAGGCCGAGCGTCTTGACCGAGATGGGCGAGGCTATGACCACCTCGCCAGCCAGGCGGCGGGTGGCGTTCTGTACGGCCTCGCGGCGGAAAAGCTCCAGCATGGCGGCCTCATCGCTCGGTTATCGAAGGGGGATCGCCCGCGGGCTCGCCGGACTCGTCGCGAACCCTTGCGGCGGGCGTTGCGACGATACCGAAGGCCGCGAGCTCGACGGAGGTGTTGATGAGCCCCGTCGCGTAGTCGTGGCTGTTGGCGGAAATCTCGTCCTCGAGCCGCTCGAGGTCGTCATGGGCAGCCTCGGAGGCCGCGAAATAGGCGAAGCGGCTGTCGCTCCAGCCGACCACGTTGCAACCGTCCTTGAAACCGCTGACGGCGACGGCGCTGTCGCCCTTCTTCGGCACCACGAAGAGTGTGACGGGGTGCTGATGCGCCCGGTAGGCGATCGCGACCGTCGGCCGGTTGTTGAGGAAGTC
>JBFWQN010000215.1:0-8597 GCA_050249405.1 Hyphomicrobiaceae bacterium
CGAGATGGAAGCCGCCTTCTCGCGACCGAACGACGGCTAGCCGCCGCCGCGTGCCTCTGGCGGGCGACCATGCGTGAGCCCGCCAACCCGACGGCTTCCCAAGCGCCGCCAGAGCGATGAGGATGTCCCCTCTCAACGGATCGCGGGCGGAGGGCACGATGGCGAAATCGGCACGGAAAGAGCAGCGAACGGCAGTGGTGACGGGCGCAGGGTCGGGGATCGGGCAGGCTTGCGCCGAGACGCTGCTCGAGGCGGGATGGACGGTAGCCTTCCTCGATGTGAACGAGACGGCACTCGCCGAGGCGCGCGAGCGCCACGCGAAGGCGAAGGGTGCGCGCTTCGCTACTCTCGATGTGACCGACGAGAGCGCGGTCGAGCGTGCGATTGCCGAGATCAACCGTGAGACGGGCGGCATTCACGGCGTGGTCAACTCGGCGGGGATCGCGCTCAACAAGAGCGTGCTCGAGGTGACGGCGACGGAGTTCCGGCGCGTGCTCGACGTCAACGTGGTGGGCACGTTCCTGGTGGGACGCGCCGCAGCGCGCGTGATGCGCGACCGGAGCATCGCGGGCGCGATCGTCAATATCGCCTCGATCTCGGGGATCCGCGGCTCATTCAATCGCGCGGCCTACGGCGCCTCGAAGGGAGGCGTCATCACGCTCACCAAAGTCATGGCCAACGAGTTGGCTCCACTCGGCATCCGGGTGAATGCCGTGGCGCCCGGCCCAGTCGAGACCGCAATGGTCAAGGCCCATCACAAGGCCGAGGACCGCAAGACCTATGCCCGGACCATTCCGATGAACCGCTATGCGGAGCCCGTGGAGATCGCACGGGCGGCGGAGTTCCTGCTCGACCCCACGCGATCGGGCTATATCACGGCCGAGGTGCTGGCGGTCGATGGCGGCTATCGCGGCGCCGGACTCATTGCCGACCGGGAGTGATGGACGCTCGACGCCGAGCCGATGGCGCAGGCTCCATGCGTGGGCCTGCCGACACCGCCGAGCCAGTCACTACTCGACGAGACGCGCCGGATCGGGCTTCAAGCCGGTGACACGCTCGAGTGCGATGGCCGCGAGCACACGGTCGGACATGGTCTTGCGGTGCGGCTGTTTCGCATCACCAAGCGGTAATGAGCCCGTAACGACGGCCGGATTTGCGATCGCGAGCGAGGAGCTGCTGGCGAAGCCGGCGAGGCTCGGCGTATCGTTGGCGCAACCAGCGGCGACGCCGGCGAGCAGCAGAACGGCAGCGGCACGAGTGAGCACGGTTCAGTCCCCCGTCCACAGAGGCTCCCGAAGGGGCCTTCGAGGCGCCTGCATCCCCCAGGCGCTTCATATCTTTTTCGTTCCCTCATCTAGCCACGAACGGCGCCCGTGGCAACCCTTGCAAATGGCAGATCCGCGCGGTCCGTCACGACGGGGACACCTTTTCGAGCGGATTCCGCTTGCTTCCATGCATTCCATGCGCGTGGCTAATGAAGGGTTACTCCAAATTCTTACAATCCACTGAAAATATGCGGAAAACCTATGTTTTCCACAACTCCCGCACAACGGCTGCGACATCGCCACCTTTTTCGTCTGCCGCAATGCGGCCGACATCGAGCCACGTTTACCGGTTTTCATCCGATCGCTGACATCGTTTCCCGCGCAAACCGTTCCCATTCACTTCTTTCCGACCGCGGAACGGTCACCGGCGTGCGAGCTGAGGAGGGGAAGATGGCCCGCTACGATGTCCAGTCGAACGTATTGATCGAGGCAGCGGCCGAAGCGGGGATGCCCGACGCGCTGTACGAGCTCGGCCTCATGTATTGTAGCGGCCGCGGCGTCATGCTCGACATGATCGAGGCCCACAAATGGTTCAACCTCGCGGCGTCGCGCGGCAACGAGGCTGCTCGCCGCTACCGGAGCGAGATCGCCCGAGAGCTCACGCGGCGCGAGATCGGTGAGGCTCAGCGGCGCGCCCGGGCATGGCTCTCGCGCGGATGAGACACCAACCGCGGCTGCGCGAGGCCGAGGCTTCACCGCAGCGGCTGCGCAAGATCAGCAATGCTTGAATAGCGAGGCGAGGCAGCCCCAGGTTTTGCGTGCCGTGCTCGCGAGCGCGGATTCGGCCGGCACTGGCGGAGCAGCCGATGCCTTGCCCCGGTCCGGAGCGGCAGCTTTCGACGTAGCTTGAGGATCCTCCTGTCGCAACACGGCGACGGAGGGTGCGGCCGCAGTCGCAGAGGCGCGGGGAGCCGTCGGCGCAGCACCCGGCACGGATGACGAGACCGCCCCTGACGCACCGCCATCGGTGGGGCCGACCGGCTTGGCGGCCAGGGCGGCGGGACCGGCGGGCCGCAGAAGGCTCTCGGCGGCCGCGCTGGCGTCGATCCGGCGAATGGGGCCATTGCAATCGAACACCGTGCCCTTGCGAACCTTGCATTCGGCGTGGGCACCGAGGCGAGCCAGCGTGCCGATGCACACCTTCTTTAGAGACAAGCCCACGGGCTTCGACGCGTCGAGCACGCAGCGGTAGACCGCGTCAGGACCCGTGCAGGCGATGCAGAATTCCTGGGCGGCCGTCGTTCGCGGGGCCGCCGTCGCCATGACGAGCAGCGCCGAGAGGAAGATGGCCGGGCTCGTTGCGGCTCGCATCACACGCACCCCACTCGAAGACCTCTGCTCGTCGGTGCGATAGCAGATCCCGGGCGGCGGCGCGCGGTACGATTTGCCAGAGCCGCTGCACCGGCCAGTGACATCGCCGCTCATCCCGTCAACTCGAAGCCGCCCACACGATGGTCGCGCAGCACCTCGGGCTTGAAGCACAGGCCGTGGCCCGGATGCTCGAGCGGCTTGAGCATGCCGGCCACCGGCACGGCGGGCTCGACCCACAGGTCGTCGTTCCACAGCATGTACTCGAGGTAGTTGGCGTTGGGGATCGAGCAGTTGATGTGCACCATGAGCTCATGGAAGCAGTGAGGCGCGACGGTGAGCCCCCAGGTGTCCGCGACCGCCGCGATCTTGCGCAGCTCGGTGAGGCCGCCGCGCATGGGGTCGGGCTGCAGGATCGGCACCGATGGCGTCTTGAAGAACGGCCGCATGTCGTAGCGCGTGAAATGGCTCTCGGCGCCGACGATGCGCGTCTTCAAGGCTGCCGCGATCCGCGCGTACCCGTCGAAGTCCTCGCAGACCACAGGCTCCTCGAGCCAATAGGGATCGTACTCGTCGATGTGGTGCCCGGCCTGGATGGCGGTATCGGCCGTCCAGCCCATGTTGACGTCGATCATGATCTCGACGTCGGGACCGAGCGCCTCGCGCATGGCGGCGACGTTCTTCACGTCCTCGCGCCATGGCCTGATGTGCGCCACCTGCATTTTGATCGCGCGCATGCCCTTGGCGATATGCTTTCGTGCCTCGGCGATCATGCCGTCCCGGCCGAGGCCGCGCCAGCATCCGGAGCCGTAGGCCTCACAAGCGTCGCGCGACTTCCCCCACAAGCGATAGAGCGGCAGCCCGGCACGCTTGCCGACGATATCCCACAGCGCGATGTCGACTGCCGATAGCGCGAAAGTGGCGATACCACCACGCCCGAGCCAGTACGTGGATTTCCAGAGCGTCTGCCAGATGGCCTCGATCTCGGTGGCATCGCGGCCGAGCACTTTCGGCGCCACCATCTCCTTGAGACACATGTCGAGCGTCTCGAGGCCACCCGACAAAGGTTGCAGATAGCCCATTCCGGTGATGCCTCCCCGGGTCTGGACCTCGAGAATGAGAAGCTCACGAGGTCCGGGCGGCACGATGCCGGCGGCTGGAGGGGCACCCGACCACGGCACGCGCAGGAGCGTTGTCCTCAGGCCGGTGATCGTCGTATCGGAAGGGCTCGGCATGGCGGCTCCGCAGTCTTGTTGTCGTCGTCGAACGCTGGCACGGCCCGGGTCGATCGGCAATCATGACGGCCGCGCCACCGGGCCGGGTGGCCACGGAAGTTGCGGTCACGGCCGCAAGCGAAGGGGAAAGCGAATGGAGCTGTTCTCGGGCCTCAACCTGTGGGGCGTGCTACTGGCAGCCGCCCTGAGCTTCGTTTTCGGCGGCGTCTGGTACGGCACCATGTCGAAGGCGTGGATGGATGCAGCCGGTCTCGACGAGGAGCGGGTGAAAGGGCGCAACGGCCCTTCGCCGGCGCCGTTCGTCATCACGTTCGTCGCCCAGATCGTGATGGCCTGGTTTCTTGCCGGAGCCCTGCTTCATCTCGCGCGCGCGGGCGTACCAGCAAGCGTCCGCACTGGAATGATCGCGGCGTTCAGCATCTGGCTCGGCTTCATCGCCACCACCCTCGTCGTCAACCATCAGTTCCAGATGCAGAGGACGATGCTGACGTTGATCGACGGCGGCCACTGGCTCGGCGTCATGTTGATCCAGGGCGCCGTCCTCGGCTGGATCGGCCTCACGTAGCTGCCCGGAAGCACCGCAGCCGGCCGAATCAAAACAACGCCATCGAACGAATTTCGAAGTTGTCAATTCAACACTGGCGTTTATGGCCTCTCATCTCGCCAGAAAATCGGCGGACAAGCATCGACAACGAAAACAATTTCAGCCGGCCCGTAAATCAGCCCTCGCCGCAGCCACCCGCCAGGCCGTCGCCTGTGGAAAAACTGGGGGTAACGCGTGGCCAATCTGTGTGCGGCGCCACACTCCTCCTGTTTTTTCGAGCGCGCCTGTAGACCAAGCCACGAATCGGTGTACCCACTTCGCATGGTGCCATCGCTCGCTTTGATGGTGACGTGGGGGAATTAGTGCGAGTTCGCTCGACTGATGGCGGGGGCATGATCAGCGAAACCAAAATATGCAGGCGGGGATCGTTGCTACGAGCAGCGACCTACGCTTTGATGCTCGGCGCGGCCTTGTGGGTCGCGGCACCGCAGTCGGCTGACGCGCAATCCCTTCGCGACGTTCTGGCGGCTGCGTACAAGTACAATCCACGGCTGGATGCGGAAAGGGCGCGACAGCGCGCGACGGACGAGGAAGTTGCAAGGGCCCATTCGGGATACCGCCCGACGGTTCGCGGCAGTGCCGATGTGGGCTTCAACCGCACCGACACGAAGCCTCCCGGTGGCGGCGGCGAGACCCACCCGAAAGGGTACTCCGTCCAGGCCAGCCAGCCGATCTTCAATGGGTTTCGCACGCTGAATGGCGTGCGCGTGGCTGAATCCCAGGTTCGCGCCGGCCGAGAGATCCTGCGCAACACCGAGCAGTCGGTGTTGCTGGAGGCGGCCACCGCCTACGTGGATGTCGTTCGCGACCAGGCCATTCTGAAGCTGCGCGAGAACAACGTGCAGGTTCTGACCCGCGAGCTGAAGGCGACACGTGATCGCTTCTCGGTCGGCGAGGTGACGCGAACCGACGTGGCGCAGGCCGAGGCTCGGCGCGCAGCCGCCGTCTCCGCTCTGGATCTCGCTCGTGCCAACCTGAAGACGAGCCGGGCCGCTTTCGAGAGGACCGTCGGCTATCCGCCGGCGAACCTGACCGAGCAGCGGCCGCCGAACAACCTGCTGCCCAAGTCGCTCAACGAGGCGATCGATATTACGCTTCGGGAGTCGCCGAGGATCGTCGAGGCGCTCTACACCGAGCAGTCGGCCCGGTATGCCGTGGATCAGACATGGGGCGAGTTGCTCCCCACGGTCAGGCTGGAAGCAGACTACTCGCACCGTTACGACCAGAGCGTCGGTCTCGACGAGCAGCAGTCGACAACGGTCACGGGCCGCGTCGACGTGCCGTTCTACGAGGCCGGCGATGTGCGGGCCCGGGTCAGGCAGGCGAAGCATACACACGTCAGTCGCCTGCAACAGATCGAGCAGGTCCGGACCGAGGCGAAGGCCGAGACGATCAGCGCCTGGTCCACGCTCACCGCAGCGCGTGCACAGCTCGAATCCGATCAGGTGCAGGTGACTGCCACGTCGACGGCTCTCGCCGGTGTGCGAGAGGAGGAGCGGGTCGGACAGCGGACGCTGCTCGACGTGCTCAACGCCGAGCAGGAGGCGCTCAACGCGCAGGTCCAGCTGGTGACGACGAAGCGCAACCTCGTCGTGGCCGGCTACTCCCTGCTCGCCTCGGTCGGTCGCCTCTCCATTCCGGAGCTTGGCAACGCCGAGATCGCGTACGACGCCGAGGCGCACTACAACGAGGTGCGGCGGAAATGGTGGGGCATCAGCATCACGCACCGTGATGGACACCGCGAGCGGCACGATCTGTGGGAGACGGTGGGCGTCAAGCACGAATCGGTCAAATAGCCGACCGTCCGCCTTATAATCATGTGGAAAGCCGGAGCGCGCCCCCGCTCCGGCTTTGCCTTTTGTATGCCGTGAAGGCTTGCTAGCGAGCAGAGCAGACAGTGAGTCCGGACTCTGCGCGAGATGCTGCCGGGGAGGCAGCATTGCGACGGTGAAGGTGCCGTTGTACAGGGTGCGGGCCGAGGCGTTGGCGGGTCAAGGGGAGGCATGCGCATGTCGAGTGGCGAGCGGGCCGGCGAGCTGAGCATGGACGAGATCCTGGCCTCGATCCGCAAGGTCATCGCCGAGGAGCCGATTGGAGCGCGTGGCTCGATGCCCGAGCTCTCGGCCCCACGTCCGCCGGTCGCGATGACGTCGGCTGCCGAGTCGGCGGCACGCAAAGCCCCCATCGACGACGTGCTCGGCCTGGCTGACGCACCGGTGATGAAGCCGGCCAGTCGCGCCGCCGGGACAGGCGAGCCGTCGTGGCCGTTTCCCACCGCGACAACGCAGAAGCCAGCAGGTGCAACGCCCGTTGCGGCAGAGGCGCCGGCCGTTCGGGCCCCCGAGCCACGTCGCCCCTTTTTCCCCACGCCGAGCGCGGCCATGCAGTCGCGCGGGCCCGATGCACTCTCTGCGGCGCGATCGCCCGGCGCGTCGCCAGCTCCCTCCGGCGGCTTCAGCCCGGCAGACGCGAAATCCGACACCGCGGCGGCAGTCGAAAGCGGCGCCACGGCGAAAGCAGCGGACCTCGGCGCGGTCATCCCGCGTCGCGCGCCTGATACGGCGGCACACGTCAACGGCACGGCGCCTGAGGCCGATCGCGGATCGCTATCGGCGCGATTGCCGGACTGGCTGTCGCGGCCGCAACCCGGTCCCGGTGCCCCCGCTGTTGCGGCGCGCGAGCCAGCCAACGCGGCCCAGGCGCTATCCGAGCTGACTGCGGGCAGTCCGCTCGGCACCGGCGAGGCAGGACGCACACCTGCGGCCGAGTCGAGGCCACAGGCCAGCGCCCAGCTCCATTCCGGCACTGCGAAGGCCGACGTGATCGTGCCGCCCCCCCCGTCGGCGACCGCTGCGACGACCGCACCTCCGTCAGCCGCCGAGAAGGCCGCCGAGGCTCGGGCTGCTCTGATCGCGCCAGCTTCGGCCGCCGCAGCTGCGGCGACGAGGCCAGCTCCAACCGCACCGATGCAGGATCCCGCGGCTGCGAAGTCGGTCGCGCCGCAGCCCGCCGCCGCGCCGACGGTGGCTGCGGAGCCTACGACCGCAAAGCCGGTGGCCGCCTCGACAACGCCGGCTGCCAAACCGGTAGCCGACGCCAAGACCGCGCCGTCGGTCAAGGCAGCGCCCGCCGCCACGGTGGCAGCCCAGGCGGGTCAGGGTTCGCCTGCCCCTGCACCAGCGGCGCAGCCGAAGCCGGCAGCCGCATCACCGGCTGCTGCGAGCGCTCCCGCAGCGACACCATCCGCAGCCAAGGCACCCTCGCCGATGAACGGCGCCAACGTGCCTGCCGCCGCGACCGCGCGCGCGGCGAGCCCAGCGCCCACCGCGCCGGCACAAGCCGCGAGCGTTCCCGTGCCGCCTCCACAGCGCGCGGTGCCCGTGGCCGAGACGTTGCCGGCCGTTCAAAAGCCTACGGCGCTGCCCGAGAAGCCCAAGCCCGCCGCACGTGCTCCTGCGCCGGCCGCGGACCCGGTGGCGATGGCGGCGCAGGCGACGGGCGTGCGCACGCTCGAGGACACGGTGGTCGATCTGCTCCGGCCGATGCTGCGGCAGTGGCTCGACGACAACATGCCCCGGATGGTGGAGAAGGCGCTTCGGATCGAGCTTGCGACATCGCTGCAGCAGAAAGCCAAGAGCGACGCCTCCAAGCACTAGGCGGGCACCGGCGTCCGCCCCCGCGCACCTGCGCTTTGTTGACATGGCCCGCGGCCCGCGCGTAGGACCGCCGGGCCTTTCCTTTTTCCCCGACCAGCCGAGCCCAGCCCCATGCTCGAGAAGACCTATCAGCCGGCCGATATCGAGGCCCGCATCCACGCCGACTGGGAGCAGCAGGAGGCGTTCAAGGCCGGCCGGTTGGACCGCGCCGAGTCGCCGACCTATTGCATCGTGATCCCGCCGCCGAACGTGACCGGCTCGCTGCACATGGGGCACGCGCTCAACAATACGCTGCAGGACGTGCTCTGCCGCTTCGAGCGCATGCGCGGCAAGGACGTGTTGTGGCAACCCGGCACGGATCACGCCGGCATCGCGACGCAGCTCGTGGTCTCGCGCCAGCTCGCGGAAAAGCAGATCGACTACAAGAGCCTCGGCCGCGAGAAATTCCTGGAGACGGTCTGGGAGTGGA
>JBFWQN010000216.1:0-8593 GCA_050249405.1 Hyphomicrobiaceae bacterium
AGGCGGCTGGGCCCGCGTCTCCGGCACGGATGTCCACGACGGCATCGCCAGCTTCGCGACGGAGAATGGGCAAGCCGTACCGGACGCCGCTTGTCCACCCGCAACAGACATGACGGCAGCGGCCGCCATCCACGAGCGCCCGCGCCAGCCGGCTGGGCTTACCCCTTCGCCTTCCGCGCCGATTTGTCGAAATCGGGCACGTTGCTCGACGAGGCGGCCAGCATCGGCGACTTGGTGACGGCGAGTGCCGCTGCGGCCTTCTCGTTGTCGAGTATCTTGGCCATTACCGCCTCTTTCGCACGGTCGAAATATTCGCGGTTCTCGGCGACGAACTTGCGCGAGGTGCGCAGGCCGTCCAGGTAGCCGTTGATCTCGGGGATCACGTAGCGTGCGACCATGTCCCAGCTGCGGAACGTGTTCTCGGGATTGGCCCAGTCGTGCACGAAGCCGACCACGGTGCCGAACCCTCCGGAGATGGCCAGCACCTCCTTGATCTTCGCGACCAGATCGTCCGGCGTGCCGATCACGGCCGCCGACCCCGCCGAGAACGCCATCTTGTCGACCGCCTCGTCGCCGGTCTTGAACGGCTTGAGACCCGGACGCTGCAGCGTGCCGACGACATACTCGTTGTGATGGCGCAGGAGCCCGTCCCGCGCCTGCTCGCGCGCCTTCTCCCGGGTCTCGGCGATGTGCCACGACAGCAGCACGCGCCACTGGCCGCGATCGGCGACCTGCCCGTGCTTTTTCGCGGCATCCTCGGCAAACTGCCACTGCTGCGGCAGCGCGTTGAGCCCCTCCGACGACAGCGACCCGATCGAGATGATGCCGATGCCGTACTTGCCGGCCAGCGTAAAGCCCGATGGGCTGATCTGCGAGGCGACCGCGAACGGCATCTCCTCCTGCATCGGCAGCAGCTGCAACTTGGCGTCGTTGAGGTTGAACCACTCGCCCTTGTATGTGACGCGCTCGCCCTTGAAGAGCCGCCGGATAATGCCGATGGCCTCGTCCTGCCGGTCGCGGAGCACCATCGGGTCGATGCCGAGCGTGTGCGCATCCGACGCCAGTGCCCCCGGGCCCGAGCCGAAGATCGCGCGTCCGCCCGACTGCCAGTCGAGCTGCACCATGCGCTGCGCCACCATGAAGGGATTGTGGTAGGGCAGCGAGACGACGCCCGTGCCGAGCCTGATGCGGGCCGTGCGCTCGGCCGCGGCCGCGAGGAACAGCTCCGGGCTCGCGATCGTCTCCCAGCCCGACGAGTGGTGCTCGCCGCACCAGAATTCCTCATAGCCGAGCTTGTCGAGGTGGCTGACGAGGTCGATGTCCCGGCGTAGCTGCAACATGGGGTTCTCGCCGATCGGATGGTGAGGGGCGAGAAAGGCACCGAACTTGAGCCGCGGCATGGGCATGCGCTCCGGGAGCTGGGGATGGGATCGGCCGACGGTAGTGGCTGTCCCTGATGGCGGCAAGCCGCCGGGCGAGCCTCGGCTCCGGTCGCACATGGTCCGGCGGCGGCCCACCCCACATTTCCGTCTTAATATGGTCATCGCCGCGCCTTCGCAGCCCGCATAGTGGAGGCCGAGTGGCGTCCCGTCGTGTCATAGGTGTTGGCAGGGGTGGCGTCTTAACTTTAGATTAACCTCGATGATTCGAGATGTAGGCGCCCTGCCAGGGGGAACTGTCGTAGCGCGTTCGGACATCCTGGGGACCATGAACAAGAAACTTGCCGGCATCGCCGTCGGGCTTGCACTTGCTGCTCTCGCCGCAGGCTGCGCTGGAGCACCCGACCTCACTCCCGCCGCCCGCCCCTTGTCGAAGGAAGCCATGATGCTCCTCGGCAAGAAGGGCATGGACGCCAAATCTCCGATCTTCGTTCGGATCTTCAAGGAGGAGTCGGAGCTCGAGGTGTGGAAGCAGCGCGACGACGGCTATTTCCATCACTTCAAGACGTATCCGATCTGCACCTGGTCGGGGGACCTCGGTCCAAAGCAGCAGCAGGGCGACAAGCAGGCGCCGGAGGGTTTCTACACCATCGGCAAGGCTCAGATGAACCCGAGCTCGAGCTTCCATCTGGCCTTCAACATCGGCTATCCCAACGCCTACGACCGCGCCCACGGGCGCACCGGCAGCGCCCTCATGGTGCACGGCAAGTGCAGCTCGGCCGGCTGCTATGCCATGACCGACGCCTTGATCGAGGAAATCTACGCGCTGGCCCGCGACTCCTTCGATGGCGGCCAGAGCGCCTTTCAGGTCCACGCCTACCCGTTCCGTATGACCGACGCCAACATGGCGCGGCACAAGGGCTCGAAGTGGCTCGAGTTCTGGAAGACCCTCAAGGAGGGTCACGACTACTTCGAGACGACTCGACTGCCGCCGTCCGTGCTCGTTTGCGGTCGGCGCTATCAGGTGAACGCCCGGCCGATCCAGAACGCGTCATTGCGCGTCGATCCCGCGGCGAGCTGCCCTGCGCTCGAGCGCTTGCCGCTGACACCGTTTACGAGGCCCGGCGACCTGCAGACCGCGGATGCGCACGTCGTAGCCCCGGGCCGCAAGATGCGCACGTTTGCGGCGGCCGAGGGGAGCACGGCATCTGGGCTCACGACATCGAGCGTCGCCGGCCTTTTTCAGGGCATCATGGGGTCTTCGAAAGGCTCCGCCGGGGCTGCCACGAGCCTCGGCTTTGCCGGCAAAGGCGATTGACCTTGATCGGGATTTGACCTGTGGCTGACTGGCCGCAGGGGGTTGATGGCCTGGATGGCCCGGGCTACCACTTCGCCATCGTCGTGAGTGGCCGGGCTCTCCGCAAGGGGCTCCGGCAGGTCAGGGTGGCGCAGGACGGGGCATGGTCGGGGCTTCCTTCAAAGCCGGTGTCGGCATCGCGATCGGCCTGCTCGCCGCCGGCCTGCCGTGGGCGCCCGCCTCCGCGCTCGAGGTCGTGCTGAAGGATGTGGCTGCCGACCGCGTGGAGCGCCAGCGCCATTACGTTCGCGGCGAGATGCCGCTCGCCGGCACCCCGGACCTTTCGCGGCTCGACGAGCGGCTGAAGGAGCTTGGTCTCGCCAAGGGGCGCCCCGTCTACATCCGGGTCTTCAAGGCCGAATCCGAGCTCGAGCTCTGGATGCAGAATGATCGCGGCACCTTCACTCGGCTGGCGACCTATCCGATCTGCCACTGGACCGGCACCATCGGCCCGAAGCTCAAGGAGGGCGACAAGCAGAGTCCAGAGGGGTTCTACAGCGTCGGCAAGTTCCAGACACGGCTCGTCGGGCGCTGGCGCCGCGCGTTCAATGTCGGCTTTCCCAATCTGCACGATCAGCTCTTGAGCCGCACGGGCTCCTACATTCTCATCCACGGCGGCTGCTCGTCGGTCGGGTGCTTTGCCATGACCGATCAGGTCCAGAACGAGATCTACGAGCTCGCGACGGCGGCCCTCGGCGCTGGCCAGGAGCGCTTCCAGGTCCACATTTTCCCGTTCCGCATGACGGAGGCCAACCTCGCGCGCTTCTCCGACCACGAATGGGCACACACGTGGGCCGATCTGAAGCCAGCTTTCGACAGCTTCGAGCGCACCAGAATTCCGCCGCGGGTTGCCCTGTGCGGCGTTCGCTACAAGGTGGCCGACGGTCTGCCCGGCGAGACGGGTGGCGTCGAGCGTCGGCTGCCGGTCTTGAAGCCTGTTCTCGCCGCCAGCACGCGCGACACGTCGGTCGTGGTCGACGCCGATGGCCGCTGGATGCCGCCGCCTTGTCAGCTCGAGGACGAGGATCGCCGTCAGGCCGCGACCGAGGTCGCACTGCCGGCCGCTTCTGCGACCACCTCGTCCGCCAGCGATACTGTGGCCGGCAGCGTCGCAACCCCTCGGCTCGCCCCGGCGACCGAGCAGCCCGAGGAGCTGTCCGCGTCATCGGCTCCGGCTGAAAGGCATCGTCGGCTGAGCAATGCGCATGTCGCAACGCCACGCAGCGCACGGCGTCCGGAAGCCGGCTCCGCTCCGGTTGCCGGACCGGCGGCGACTGTCGGGGGCACCGACGGCTTCGGCACCGCGACCTTCGGCAAGGCCCGCGACCGTGTCATGGCCACGGGCGGCTGAGGAGCGGCCCGGCCAGGGCCGATGCAAGCATGTCGAAGCCGATCCTCCTGGTCGTCGCCGCCGCCCTCGTCGACCGGGACGGCCGCGTGCTCATTGCCGAGCGGCCCGCCGGACGGAGCATGGCGGGCCTGTGGGAGTTCCCTGGCGGCAAGGTTGGTCCCGGCGAAAGCCCCGAGGCGGCCCTGGTCAGGGAGCTGCGCGAGGAGCTGTCCATCGAGGTGTGCGACACCTGCCTCGCGCCGTTCACGTTCGCGAGCCACGCCTACGATGCATTCCACCTCCTGATGCCGCTCTACCTCTGTCGGCAATGGGAGGGGGACATCGAGCCGCGCGAGGGCCAGCGCATCAAATGGGTCCGCGCCGCCCGTCTGCGTGACTACCCGATGCCGCCGGCCGACGTGCCGCTCATCCCGATGCTGTTCGACCTTCTCGGGTGACGGCCGCCGCGTTGGCGCCCGCGATACGGCCGAACACCGCGCCGCGCAGCACGCTCGTGGCGCCCGTATAGGTGCCCCAATAGAGCCCGATCGTCTCGCCTGCTGCATAAAGGCCCGGGATCGCCTCGCCGTCCATGTTGAGCACGCGCGCCTCAGGGTCGACCTTCAGCCCGCCGAAGGTGAAGCAGTTGCCGCAGATGATCGGATAGGCGCGCCACGGCCCCCGCTCGAGTGGAAAGGACCAGTTCGACTTGCGCGGCACGTAGCCGGCTCGCGTGGCAATGCCATCCGGGAGGCTCGGAGCAAATGGCGTCGTGCCTGGACAAGCCGCAGCGTTGTAGGCGGCCACTGTCGCGGCCAGCTCCTGCGCTGGCACCTCGATCTTTTCTGCGAGCTCGGCCAGCGACGGGGCCTCGATAGCCGGCCGGTCCGAGCGCACGGCCCGCTTCCAGTTGGCGATCTCGTCGATGCGGCCGTCGAGCACCAGCCACGCGATGCCGTCCGGCTGCTCGCCGATGATGCGCGTGATCGCCTCGTAGGTGGCGTCCGCCGAGGAAGGCGCCTCGTCGGTGAAGCGGCGCCCGTGCTTGTCGACGAGGATGCCGTAGTTGAACACCATGACCACCGGCTCCGGCGCACCGGAGCGTGGATCGAGGGGCTCGGCGTGGAACCGCGTCCAGTCGCCGGCCGGCGCCGCGCCGACGGCCAGGGCCATGGTCAAGCCCTCGCCGCGATTGTAGTAGCCGCCGCGAGCGACCGGGCGGATATAGCGAGATTGCGGCCCGAGATAACGGGCGAGCATCTCCGGATTGCCTTCGAAGCCGCCGCACGCGAGCACCACGTTCCGCGCGCGGAAACGGATCGGCCGGTTTGCCGTCGTCACGGCCTCGACGCCAACCACGGCACCGGCCGCATCCTGCATCAGGCGGCGCGCCGTCGTCCGGTAGAGAGTCTCGATGCCATGGCCGTCGGCGTGGGCCCCGAGCGCCTCGACCATCGCTCTGCCGCCGCCGACCGTGCCGAGCCGGGTGGTCGACGTGGTGATGAAATACATCGGCAGGAAATCGAAGCGCACGCCGAAAGCTCTCAGCCATGCCACGGCACCGGGCGCCTCCGCGGCGAAGCGGGCCACGAGGTCGGGATCGGTGAAGCCGAGGGTCCGCGTGATCGGCGAGCGGCTGTCGAAATCGCCGGTGGTCTCGGCGACCAGCGCCGGGTCGAGATGATGGCCTGCGTGCCGCGCGAAATGGCTCTCGAAATCGTCCGCCACGGCATCCTCGGATTTGAGCCGCAGGAAGGCTTCCGTCCAGCGCGTATTGCCGCCCCGGTCCTCCGGCGGCGATCGTTCGAGCACGATGACCTTCGCGCCGCGCTCCCGTGCCGTGACGGCCGCCGAGAGCCCGGCGATGCCGCTGCCGACCACCAGCACGTCGGCGTGCCGCTCCTCGATGCCGTCGCTGTCCATCGCCTTCGCCATGTCGGTCTCGCCCACGTTATCCTGCCCCAGACGCTCGCCGCCTCGCTCGACCTGCCACGAGCCGGTCTCTGCCGCCAACCCGCACGCAGCATGCAGCGTCGCGATGCCGGTGCTACGCTGATCCTGCGAGCGACACGCGGTGTCGTCGCCTCGACAGTACTTCGGCTCGGCTCATGATGAGGAGTGGGTTCTATGAGCTACACGATGCAGCAAGCGAGATACGATATTGCGGCGGCCCACCGGCTCGGTGCTCGCATGGGCCTGAACGAGGGCTTCAACGGCGGCCACTTCACCCTGATGGCCCCAGGCCGCACCGACCTGGTTCTGACCATCGCCAACGGCACCCACTGGGCGGAGGCCACTCCCGACAGCGTCATCGCCGTCGACATGAGCGGCAATACCGTCGAGGGCGAGGGCCAGATCGAGCGCTCTGCCTTCCACATCCATTCGGGTTTGCACCGGGCGCGCCCGGATCTGCGCTGCTTCATGCACGCCCACATGCCGTATGCGACCGCACTCAGCATGCTCGAGGACAACCGCCTGAAAACCTATGGGCAGCAATCGCTGCGGTTCTATTCGAAGTGCGCCTATTACGACCATTACGGCGCGCTCGCGCATAGCGGCGACGAAGGCGAGCGCATGTCGGCCGTCCTCGGAAATAACAAGTCCGTGGTCTTTCTCGGCCAGCATGGCGTCATCACGGGCGGCACCACGGTCGGCCGTGCTTTCCACGATTTGTATTATCTCGAGCGCGCCTGCATGAACCAGGTCATGGCGCTCTCGACCAACCAGCCCTTGCGCGAGGTGCCGGAGGCGATGGCCCTCAAGGCGGAGCGGCAATACGATTCGCAGCGCGACGAGGCGGAGCTGCATTTCGCCTCGCTGAAGCGCGTGCTGGCGTCCGAGGTGCCGGCTTTCGCGCAGCCGCCAATTGGCCTGGCGGCGGCTGCCGAGTAGTCGGCCGAGGGCTTATTGCGAGACGTGTGAAAGCGGGCGGCTCGCCAAATCGAGCAGCCCGCTTTTCTGGCGCGGCGTGACGTCCGATTGCCTACTCGGTCGGGCTGGTGCTGCATTTCGTCGTGCCGATCACGATGGCCACGACGATCAAAGGGATCAGGAAGCCGATGCCGCCGCTGACGGCATCGATCTCGGCGGTCTCGAGGGTGCGGATGTTCGAGGTGGCGGTCATGTGAAGCTCCGTCGGGTTTGGCGCTTGTGCATCCTGGAGGCCGGCCTATTCCGTCTCCGATGCACCGAGATTGCCCGATGGCGTGCCGGCTTTCTGTGCCAGCCGGCACACGAGCGTTTTTCTCGGCCGCGATTCCTTATGGCCCCCCTTTTTTTGTCAGGTCCAAACGCCCAACGTCATCCCCGCGAAGGCGGGGACCCGCGTCGGCATTGGGAGGGCCTGCGCCCTACCGGCAATGGCATCAATCGTTGAAATAGGCAGTGGAGTGTCTGGGTAATCGATACGCTCCGGCATGAGGGATGCGGGCCGCGCAGTTTTCTTTGCGAGCCGGCAACGTGCGGAAAAACACGGCTGTGCCGTACATCACTGAGCTGGCATTGCACGTTCGGCATTCTCCACTCGTCGGCAACAACGAGCCGCCACCAAAGCCAATCGATGGAGAAGACCGATGATCACCACCTTCGACAACCAGAGCACAGACATCCGCGCCCTCGACGACGCCGAGCTCGATGCCGTCAACGGCGGCGTCGCTCCCTTGCTGCTGATTGCCGCCGCCGCCGGCGGGGCGGCAGCCGGGACGGCTGCGGCGATCGGCATCTGGAAGCTCGCCCAGTGGGTGGTGTCGTGAGCGTCGCCGCCTTGACGACGCAGGCGAGCCCCGTGCTCGTGACCTTCGCCCTTGCCTTCACGCTGTTTTTCGCCGGAACCATTTTCGCGCTGATGCAGCAGTGAATGCTGGAAGTCCCACGGTTTTCCAGTCATCCGCGAGCAATTGCAGATCGCTCGCACGAAACCGAAAAAGGAGCATATCCATGATCGCCTCTCTCGAGCAGATCGACGACATCCGTCCGCTCACGACCGACGAGATCGACACGGCGGCCGGTGGCGTCATTCCGGTCGTCCTCGTCGTTGCCGGGGCCGCCTTCGGGCTGTTCTTCACCGGCACGCTCACGGCGCTCGCCGCTCAGGCGAAATGAGTGCAAGAAAAAAGCCCGCCGGTTGAATGGCGGGCTTTTGTCCATCGGCTCCGTATTGGCCGGGATCGGCGCTGGATTGTATCCGTCGTCGCTACGCCAGTGTCACTCCGCGGCGCGGCTCGCGCCACCGAAACGGCGCTCGATGTAGTCCTCGACGATCTGTTTGAAGTCCGTCGTGATGTTCGGCCCGCGCAGCGTCATGGCCTTCTTGCCGTCGATGAAGACCGGCGCTGCCGGCTGCTCACCCGTGCCGGGAAGCGAGATGCCGATGTCGGCGTGCTTCGATTCTCCGGGCCCGTTCACGATGCAGCCCATCACGGCAAAGCTCAGGGCCTCGACGCCGGGGTACTGCTCGCGCCAGTCCGGCATGCGATCCCGGATCATGTCCTGCGCGTCCGTGGCGAGCTCCAGGAACACGGCGGACGT
>JBFWQN010000217.1:0-8520 GCA_050249405.1 Hyphomicrobiaceae bacterium
TCCGGTCGGCTCCGCCTCCCTCCACGCCGTCACCGGCGCGGACAACCCGCCAACGCAACCATGAACCCGACGGAGGGGGCAGTTCTTCATGACGCAAGGGGGGCAGTTCCGGATGTCGTTTGACAGGGTAGCAGTAGAGCGTCGCGCCGTTCGGCTCCTGCAAAGCAACGTAACCTCCCGGTCGGGCCAGGCGGATCGCCTCCGCAACAAGCCGCTCCGGTTGACCTGATGTGCTCGCGACAAAGCGCATGTGAACCAGATCAAACGTCGCCGCAGGTAACCCGGAGCTGTAGGCATCCCCCTGGACGAACTCGATGTTTGGCGCAGTAAAGCTCCCTCTCGCATGCTCGAGAAAGCCAGCGTTCATGTCCAGTCCGACAATTTTTCCGTTCTGTCCCGTTCGCTTCGCCAATTGAGGGATAATTCCGGCTGGCCCACAGCCGATGTCGAGACACGTCCAACCTTCGGTTACGCCGATCAGGTCGAGCATACGCTCGGTGTCGGGAGCCATGGCTTCGCCCTGAACCCGGAGCCGCTCGATCTCGCCGCGCCACGTCTCTACTGCTGCCTGAATATGAGGCCGTCATTGTTAACCTCTGGAATGGACGTCTCAACCCGTGAATTTTGGGGCTCCCGCTCCAAAAGCGGGGCCCCGAGCATTCCTAGCGCCCCTTATACGCGGCCTTGCGCTTGTCGAGCATGGCGTTGACGGCCTCGTTCTGGTCCTCGGTCGACTGCGCCAGCGCCTGCATGGCGGAGGCCATCTCGAGCGCGACGGGAAGGCTCACCCCCTGGCTCTCGCGCAACAGGCGCTTGTTGAGCCGGATCGAATGCGGGGCGAAGGCGGCGATCTTCCGTGCCAGCGCCATCGCCTCGTCCATCAGCTTGTCGTCGTCGACCACCTTCGAGACGAGCCCCCATTTCTCGGCCTTATCCGCATCGATCACGTCGCCGGTCAGCGTCATCTCGTAGGCCCGTGATAGACCCACCACCCGCGGCAGGAACCAGGCGCCGCCGTCGCCCGAGACGAGCCCGACCCGGAGGAAGCTTTCCGCGAACTGCGCCTTCCGCCCGGCGATGCGCATGTCGCACATCAGCGTGGTGTCGCAGCCGGCGCCGATGGCAGCTCCGTTCACGGCGCAAATGGAGGGCACCTCGAGGTCGTAGATGGCCTTCGGGATGCGATGGATGCCGTGCTGGTAGGCCCGGCGCATGTCGACCGGCGCACCGCCGAACAGGCCCTTCCTCTCCCGCATCTCCTTGACGTTGCCGCCCGACGAGAAGCCCTCGCCGGCGCCGGTCAGGATCATGCAGCGCACGCTCGTGTCGGCATTGATGCGCGCACAGGCGGCCACGATGCCATCGATGATGGCGTCGCCGAGCGCATTGCGGGTTTTCGGATCGTTGAGCGTGACGACGACGATGCCGTCGCCCTTGTCTTCGTAAAGCACAGCGTCGGTGGCGGACATCGGTGGCTCCCTGACCATATTGGCTGTCGGGCCAGACACTAAGCAGGCCCGCGCCTGCCGTCCAATGCGGGAGAGCAGGGAGCCGCACGCACACGTGGGCTGCGCACAGCCGAGCGGAGCCTTCTTGCAAGCTGCAACAGTACGTCAACCACGTCCCCATCTGCTCCGAGGCGATCTCTCGCCATGAATTGAACATGGTTTTATAAAATGATAGAACCATGTTCATGAGAGCGTATGGCAAGGCTCGGCGCAGGGACTTGAGAGTGCACGGATGAAGACGACAGCCACGTCACACCCCGACAGCTTCCGTGCCTGGGCGAGCTCCATCGAAGCCTCGCAATTCCCTTCGCGCGAGGAGGCGCGTCGACTCCTCTGGGCGCTCGGTCCGGCGGTGCTGTTGCTGGCGGTGTGCCTGCTCGCCACCGGTCCGCTCCCGCAGCCCGAGAGCTATCATCACTTCCCCGCCGGTCGGACGCTGCTCGGGCTTCCGAATGCGCTGACCGTGCTCTCGAACCTGCCGTTCGCAATCGTGGGCATGCACGGGCTGAGATGGCTCTGCGTTTCCGGAGACGTCATGCCCGCGCACTTGAAGCGGTGCTACGGGGTCTTGCTGGCAGGCATTGCGCTGACCGGCGCCGGGTCGGCCTTCTATCATTGGAGCCCGGCCAGCGAATCGCTGGTCTGGGACCGGCTGCCGATGGCGGTCGCGTTCATGGGTCTGCTCGCGGGTTTCCTGACGGAACGCTTGCGGCTCCAGCCTGCGACGAGCGGCTGGCTGCTCGGAACGCTCGTGGCCTACGGCCTTGCGAGCGTCGTCTACTGGTCGGCCTTCGACGACCTCCGGCTCTATGCCGTCGCGCAGTTCTATCCGATCGGCCTCATCCCGATCGTGCTCTGGCTGACGCCGGCCCGCTTCACGCGCGATTGCGACTGGCTGGCGGCGATCGGCATCTACGTCGTGGCCAAGCTGCTCGAGGAGCTCGACGGCTCGATCTTTGCTGCAGCGGGACTGGTCAGCGGCCACACCCTGAAGCATCTGGCGGCGGCTGCCGGGGCTTGGTGGCTCTACAGGATGCTGCTGCGCCGCCAGCCGCACGAAGCCGAATGCGGCGTGACGGTGCATCCTGCCCCGGGCAGTTGATCGAGCGCATTCCAGCGGCGCTGCCGATGGTTGCTAAAGTGCGCTCTCTCGGTCTCGCGGAGCGCTTCGATGTGGTGGCTCAACGTCTTCTTCCTCGTGAACGGGATGTGGGTACCCGGCCACATGATGTCTCCCGACGGCTGGAGCCCACGCGCCTATCCGAGCGAGATCGAGTGCATTGAGCGCAAGACTTTCGCCGAGCGGCAATGCAAGGAGCGGCCGCTCGACTTCCCGGCGGCCTGGATCTGCTCGCGCGGCGAGCCGCTACCGGAGCCGCCGCCCCACATGCGCGGGCGGGAGTGCTGAGAGAGCGGGGACTCAGTGGGCCGTCCGTCGGCCAGTGAGATGCCCCGCCTTGCACGAGACGAGCTCAGGCCCCGCCGAGCAGGCGCCATAGCACCTTGGCGTCGCCCGTCTCCGGTAAACCTCGCACCACCTGCACGATCTCCTTCGCTGCCTTCGCAGAATAGCGCGCCGCCGCGTTGTCGAGGAATTTCGCCTCGATCTCGGACGGCGACAGCGGCTCCTGCGGATCGCCTTTGGGGTAATCGCGCTGGCTGGTGAATGTCCGGCCGTCCTTCAGCGTAACGGTCACCCGCGCCGGAAACTTGGTCGGATATTGCGCTGTGAGCTCGTCCACGGCCACCACCTCGGTCGCGGCGAGCAGCCGCTGCACGTCGTCCCGCAGCACGCGGTCGGCGGCGAACTGGGCCTGGCCCACGGCACGGTCGATGGCGGCTACGGCACAGCAGTAGGGCACCGACACGCGTGCCCCCATGCCAGTGGTCACGACCTTCGCCGAGAAATGCGACTTCACGGTCGAGTAGGTCTCATTGACGATGCCGGCGATATCGGCGGCGCGAATATCGTGTTTCGTCACGACGTCGAGCGTCGCCTGGATCGGAGCGTGGCTCGCGAGAATCGAAGGGAAGAGCTTGAAGCCATTCTCGAGGATTTCCCATTTCACGCCGAGACCGGCCGTCAGCGCCGCCGCCTTCGGCTCCAGCGAGAACGCGTTGATATAGCCCTTCTCATGCTCGAGGATCGTCGGCGGGCTGGTGCCGCCGATCTCGGCGAGCCGCGCCGACAGCACGCCGTTGAACGACGCCTTGCCCGGATGCAGGCTTTTCGTCATGTCGCCGTAGGTGAAGAACGTGTTGAGACCTGCCGCCTGCGTGCCGGCGAAACCCAGCGCCATGAGTGCTCCCCTGGCATCGAGTCCCATCGCCGAGGCAGCGCTCGCCGCCGCACCGAACGTGCCGTTGGTCGCGGTCGAATGCCAGAAGCGGTAGTGCGTCGGCATCACCGCCATGCCCACGCGCACCGCCACCTCGTAGCCGGCGACGATGGCCGTCACGATCTCCGGGCCGGTGAGGCCTCGCTCCTCGGCAAGCGCCAGCGTCGGCGGCACCACCACCGAGCCGGTGTGCAGGAGGGCGCGCTTGTGCGTGTCGTCGAAGTCGGCGGCGTTGGCGAGAATGCCATTGGCGAGCGCCGCAATAGCCGCATCGGTGCGCTCGCCCCCGCCCCAGATGGAGGCCGTGGGGACCGCCCGGAACGAACGCGCGACGCCCCGCGCCACCTCCGCCTTCTCGCGGTCGTCGCGCCAGGCCGCGATCGAGCAGCCGACCGTATCGAGGACGATGTCGCACGCCATCGCGACGACGGGCCGGGGCAACGCCTCGAAGCGAAGCGACGCCACGAAGCTGGCGAGGGTCTCGGTCGGGCCTTTGGTGACGGTCATAACGGTCTCCTGGGTGCGGTGCGTCGCGCGGTGCTGCCGTGAAAATGGCGCCCGCCACTGCCCGCGTCGAGTGCTGCCATGATGTCGGTCAGCGGTGGACTTCAGTCCATCTGCGGCTCGCGCGCCTAACCCAGCCTTCGCCCCACCGATCACGCTTGGAGCAAATCGATCTTGCGGAGGTCTGCGCGAGCACCCTCAAGCCTCTGCCGATGACCGACCGTCAGCAGGTCCTCGGCGTCGGGCAAAAGGCGCACGAGGAACGAAGGCACTCTCGTCCGACAGGGGCAGCTAAGCGGTCAGCTGCAGGCTATCCGACGAGGTGGGCGAAGCACCGATGGGCATTGCCGTCTCGGTGACCTCGAGACCGAAGCGGTAGCGGAACACATCGCCGATGCCGATCAAGACGGGGTGATCCTGCGCCCAGCTCTCCAGACCGCACCTGGCAATCCGTTCCAGCGACGACATCATGTGGCGCTCGTCGTCTCCCGTAAGACTGGCGACGGCCTGGACCGGGGTCCCCCCCTTGAGACCTTCGGCCATAAGCCGCGCAGCGAAGGCTTTCGCCGTTCGTCCCCCCATGTAGACGATCAGGGTCGTCGTCGGATCTGCCAGTCCGCGCCAGTCCAGATGCTCTGGCAGCTCGCCGGACCGGCCGTGGCCGGTGACGAAGCGCACCGACTGCGCATGATCGCGATGCGTCAGCGAGACGCCGAGGCGCGAGGCCATCGCCAGGGCCGATGTAATGCCTGGCACGATCGAAACCGCGATACCGGCCTGCGCCAGCGTTTCCAGCTCCTCGCCGGCGCGGCCAAACAGAGTCGGATCGCCGCACTTCAGACGCACGACGTATTTGCCTTGTCCCGCGAGCTTGATCATCAGCTCGTTGATATCCTCCTGACGACAGCTATCGCGCTTGCCGCGCTTGCCGACCATCATCCGCTTGGCCTCGCGGCGCGCCAACTCGAGGACATCGTTGGAGACGAGGTCGTCGTAGAGGATGACATCGGCCGATTGCAGTGCACGCACGGCCTTGATCGTCAGCAGATCCGCGTCGCCCGGACCGGCACCAACCAGCGCGACATGGCCTCTCCGTGGCGCCACCCCGGATGCGATCGCGTCGATGAGCGTGTGCAGCTCGCATTCATCCTCGGCAACTGGAGGTGCCGGTCCGAATGCGCGCTCGGCCAGCCGCTCCCAGAATGCGCGCCGCTGTCCACCGGGGCTGAGCCGTTCGCCGACGGCTTCACGCATGCGTCGAGCAAGGCGGCCCCATGCGGCCAGCGAGGGCGGCAGCAACATTTCGATCCGGCGGCGGATGGCTTGGCCCAGGATCGGCGCGGCGCCATCTGTCGAGATCGCGACGACGACCGGTGACCGGTTGACGATCGAGCCGAATTGGAACTGGCAGTAGGCCGGCTTGTCGATGACGTTGACCGGCACACCGGCTGCACGGGCCGCATCGTGAAAGGCCTGCGCTTCCTCTTCCGTTTCCGCATCGGCCAGCGCGATGGCTGCGCCGTGGAGGCTATCATGCCGCCACGGTTGGGGATGATGCACGAGGCTCCCGGCTGCAGCTCCGCGCGCAAGCAGGGCTGCCATGCCCGGACCGATTTGGGCCGCGTAGATTTCGACGTGCGCACCGGCTGCCGCAAGCAGCTCCGCCTTCCATGCGGCAGGCGCCGTACCACCCGCGACGATCGCACGCTTGCTGGCCACGTCGAGAAACACGGGCAGCTTTGCCAGCGCACCCATTCGCGCCAACGGCGCATCAGCCGGCTTTCTGGATACGATTTGCATCGATCAGCCTTCCGATTTCCACACGGCAGGAGCCGCAATTGGTGCCGGCGCGTGTCGCGCTACCGACCTCCGCCACGGTTTGACAGCCGGCGCGCACCGCATCGGCAATCTCGGTACGACCGACCTCGAAGCAGGCACAGACCACCGCGCCTTTGTCCTTCGCCTGGCCCCCCGGCCGGCCCGCGAGCAGTCGCAGGCGCTCGCCGGTGGCGAGTTTCTGCCCGAGTTGCTCTGCCGCCCACCCACGTGCCAGCGAGAGCGGCGTGGAGGAGATGAACAGCAATCCTGCGAGGCGTTCGCCGGCGAGAACGGCATAGCGATGCTGTCCCGTGGCCCGGTCGTAGTAGGCGAGCATGTCGATCGCCGCGTCGTGTGACGGCCGCAGGAGCTCCCGGGCGATCCCGTCGAAATCGTCCCTGTCCGTGTCGCCTGCGAGCTCGATGCGATAGCCGTTCGCGATGCGTGCGATGGCCGTGTAGGCGTGGTCCTGCGGCGACGGCGCGTTCGTTGTCACGGCGAACCCATGCCATCGCGGCGCGAGTGGCACGACGGCGACGGGCGTGTATTTCGACTCCGGCTGCCCCGAGACGGGATCGGTCAGAGCCGCGACAAGCGTGTCGATTCGCGCCCTGCTCGCGATACGGTCGGTCCAGTGGATCGGCGCGAATACGGAGCCAGGCTGCTGTGCCTCGGTGACGCCGACGCGCATCACCACCGCCCCGAGGGCAGACGCGACCCGAGCCAGGTCGCCATCGCGAACGCCGAACCTCTCCGCATCCGCGGGATGGATGTCGAGCACGGGCTCCGGCGCGTGCGCCATCAGGCGAGCAGCTTTGGCCGTGCGCGTCATGGTGTGCCACTGATCGCGCAATCGGCCGGTATTGAGCACCAGCGGATAGGAGGGCGACAGCGATTGTTTCGGCGCGCGATGAGGCGTTGCAATGAAACGCCCGCGGTGATCGGGTGTGAAAAACCCGCCATTGGAAAAAAAGCGCGTTTGCGACGGCGCGGTCCCGGCAGGCTGAGGCCACTGGAAGGGCGCGAGGTCTTCGTAGTCGGCTTGCGTGATGCCCGCATGTGCCGAGATGTCGAGATCGCGCGTGCCGGCGTTGCCGGCTCCGGTGAGGGCGGCATACTCGGCGAATATCTCGGCTGGATGCTGCCAGGCAAAAGCATCGGCGTAGCCCAGACGCTTGGCAACTTCGGCCAAGTGCCACCAGTCGGGCCGCGCCTCTCCCGGCAGCGGCAGAAAGGCGCGCTGACGGGAGATCCGGCGCTCGGAGTTCGTGACGGTGCCGTCCTTCTCGCCCCACGCCGCCGCCGGCAGCAGGACGTGCGCCAGCGCCGTCGTATCTGTATTTCGCACGACGTCCGACACGACCACGAACGGGCATGCCGCGATGGCGCGACGCACCCGGTCGGCATCGGGCAGGCTATCGACCGGATTGGTCGCCATGATCCACAACGCCTTGATGGCGCCGCTGGTCACGGCCTCGAACAGATCGACGGCCTTCAGTCCCGGGGCTGACGCGATAGCGGGGGACCTCCAGAAGTCCTGCACGATGCGGCGATGCTCTGCGTCGCCGAGCTCCATGTGCGCGGCGAGCATGTTGGCAAGTCCGCCGGTCTCCCGGCCACCCATCGCATTGGGCTGCCCCGTGACGGAGAAAGGCCCCATGCCGGGCCGGCCGATGCGTCCTGTGGCCAAATGACAGTTGAGGATCGCATTGACCTTGTCGGTGCCGGACGACGATTGGTTCACGCCTTGGCTGTAGACGGTGACGACCCGCTCGCTCGCTGCGAACATCGCGTAGAATTTCTGGATGGCGCTGCCTTCCAGCCCTGTCGTCGCGATGATGTCTCCGAAATTGCTTTGTTGCGCAGCTTTGAGCGCCTCGCCCAATCCGCTTGTGTGGCGATCGACATAATCGCGATCGAATGCGTCGCTGTCGCAGAGGTGAGCCAGCAAACCGTTGAACAGCGCGACGTCCGCGCCCGGTGCGATGGGCAAATGAAGGTCGGCACCGTCGCAGGTGGCTGTGCGCCGCGGATCGATGACGACGATGCGCGTGCCATGCCGTTCGCGCGCGGCGACGAGCCGCTGGTAGAGGACGGGGTGGCACCACGCGAGATTGGACCCGACCAGGACGACTAGATCAGCCAGCTCGAGGTCTTCATAGACGCCGGGCACGGTATCGCTGCCGAACGCGCGCTTGTGGCCGGCGACGGATGAGGCCATGCAAAGCCGCGAGTTGGTATCGATGTTCGCCGTTCCGATGAAACCCTTCATCAGCTTGTTGGCGACATAATAATCCTCAATGAGGATTTGGCCGGAGACGTAGAGCGCGACGCTATCGGGGCCGTGCGCC
>JBFWQN010000218.1:0-8508 GCA_050249405.1 Hyphomicrobiaceae bacterium
GTCGGCCTTGGTCGCGGCGAGCAGGATGCGGTCGATCCGGCGCGGCAGGAACAACGACAGAAGCCCGTGGTTGCCCGTGCGGAACGTGGCGAGGATGGCCGCGAGCGTCGCCTCGAGGTCGGCGACGGCCGGCCCGCCCCGGTCGATCGCCGACAGGGCATCGACGAGCACGATCTGGCGATCGAGCCGCGCGAAATGATCACGGAAGAAGGGCTCGACCACCTTGCGGACGTACGACTTGTAGCGGCTCTCCAGCATCTCGCGCAGAGAGCCGCGCGGCGCCGGTGCGCCGGACGGCGGCAGCGGCAGGAAGGTGAGCAGCGGCGAGCCCTCGAGGTCGCCCGGCAGCAGGAAGCGCCCCGGGCCGAGCGTCGGCTCGAAGCCACCGGATCGGCGCTCCGCCTCGAGGTAGCGGGTGAAAAGGCGCGCGCCTTCGAGCGCGATCTGCTCGTCACGGGGGCCATCCGGTGCGAGGCCGCCGATGAAGGCGAGCACCGATGCCGCGGCCGGTGTTCGACCAGCACTCTCGAGTGCCTTCACTGCCATCTCGCTCCAGGTGGCATAGCTCTGCCCGAGCAGCGGCAGGTCGATCAGCCATTCGCCGGGGTAATCGACGATGTCGATGTGGAGCCGCCGCGCGCCGATCTGGCGCCAAAGCGGGTGCTCGGAGCGATACTCGACGGTGACTCGCAGCTCAGAGATGCGCCGTGTGCTTTCGGGCCACTCCGGCGGATCACGCGCCAGCGCCGCCAGATGCTCCTCGTAGGTGAAGCGCGGCACGTCGTGGTCGGGCTGCGGCTCGAGGAAAGCGCGCAGGATGCGCCCCTCGGCCGAGGCACGGAAGAACGGCAGCCGGGCCTCGCGCACCAGATTGCGAACGAGCGCCGTGATGAATACCGTTTTCCCCGCCCGCGCGAGGCCAGTCACACCAAGCCGCAAGGTCGGCGTGGCAAGCTCGGACAGCGTTCCGCCGACACCGAGCAAGGCAGAAAGCGACGAGCGCTGAAAGTCGAAGGGCGGCAAGGGCGATCGTTCCGTGCGCGAGGTCGGCGGCACCGTGGCAACTCGCACCGCGAGATGCAAGCGCCAACCCGCCGGTGCGTCGCGGGGACGATCGCCTGACGACGTGGGTCCGTCCGCCACCGATGGCCATCGCGGGAACGCGTCCGCTACTCCGGCCGGCCCTTCTTGCCCCAGCGCACGTACATGTCGTGCAGCGCCACGATGTCCTGTCCGCGGTAGCCTTCCGACAGGGCGATGGCCATCAGGTTGCGCACCGTCGCCGTTCCGGGCGTCGGCATGCCGAGCGAGCGGGCGAAGTCCATGGCGAGAGCCAGATCCTTCTCGCCAAGCTCCATCTTGAAGCCCGGCCGGTAGTCGCCTTTGATGGCATTCGGAAAGCGCTTCTGGAAATGGAACGAGCGTCCGCCCGCCTCCGAGAGCACCTCGAACAGCTTCTCGGGCTCGACGCCCGCCGCCGTTCCCATCGCGAAAGCCTCGGCCGCGATCAGCACATTGCCCATCGACATCATGTTGTTGACGAGCTTGACGGCCTTGGCCGTGCCGACCGGGCCGGTGTGCTTCCACGTCGAGCCGAGCAGCTTCAGCACCGGCTCGGCCCGCTTCATGGCGGCCTCGTCGCCACCGCAGATCAGCACCATGGTGCCGTTCGCCGCCTCGTTGGGGCCACCCGAGACGGGGCAGTCGATGACGTCGATGCCTTTGGCGGCCGCGGCGGCCCCCACCTCGCGCATGGTATTCGGGTCGATGGTCGACAGCTCGAGCACCAGCGTGCCCTTGGCCGTCACCTCGACGAGACCGCCTTCGCCGAGCCATGCGGCGCGCACGGCCGCTGGATCCGGAAGGCTGGTCAGCACGTTGCTGCGCCCGGCGACGGCCTCCCGTGCGCTGTCGGCCTTGGGGAAGCCTTCGTTGCGTAGCGCCTGCCGGGTCTGCGTGGCGATGTCGTAGCCTACCACGTCGTGGCCGTTGGCGCGCAGGCGGCGTGCCATCCCTGAGCCCATCTGGCCCATGCCGACGACGGCGATCTTCTCGGTCATTGTCTATCGATCCCTTGTTCGTCTTTCCGGGCGACGAGCCGCCAGATAGCGGCGAGCGGTAGCGCCTGGCCAACCGGCCTCATGCTGCCGGACGGGACACACGCTACATCAGCCCGTACATCGGTTGGCCGGCATGCGGCATGTCGGCGACGAGCACGTTGCCGGCGAGCGAGTTGGTGATGAAGAGCTGCCTGTTGCCGGGCCCGCCGAAAGCCATGTTGGTGGTGAGCGGGCTACCGTCGCAGGCGACCACGCGGTAGAGCGGCATCCCCATCGCCGACCACACCCACACTGCCGCGCCACCCGCATGCGCGATGAGCACGTTGCCCTCCGCGTCGAGCGCGAGTCCGTCCGGCCCCCAGCCGCCGATCAGCTGGCAGAAAAGCCCGACGCGATGCACGCTGCCGTCGGGCCGGATCGGGATGCGCCAGGCGGCGTTGGCGCGCGTCACGCCGACGTAAAGCATCGACTCCTTCAAATCCATGACAAGCCCGTTGGGGCTCGGCACGTTCGCGACGAGGCAGTCGAGCTTGCCTTTCGTCGTGTAGCGGAAGACGCGGCCGGTCGGATCATGGAAGCCGGTCTCGCCCTGGTCGGTGAAGTAGAGATCGCCGTTGGAGGCGAAGAACAGGTCGTTGGTGCCCTTGTACCCGGGCAGCTTGTCCGGCCCGAGAAAGCTCTCGACCTTGCCGTTCACCGGATCGACGACCACCACGCCGTTCTTCCGGTCGGTGACGAAGATGCGGCCGTCCTTGTGGATTTTCAGGCCGTTCGGCATGCCGTCATACTGCGCGAGGACCGACCAGTCCTTCGACGGCGTGAGCTTGAAGATGCGCCCGTGCGCGATGTCGACCATCAGCAGGTTGCCGGCCCGGTCGAACGACGGCCCTTCCAGAAACGAGCCGATGCGCTGGCCGTGGAACATGTCGCGCACGAATGCCGTCTCGTCGTCGCGCAGAAGCTCCTTCGGCACCGTGGCGAAGACCTTGGTCTCGATGATTTTCGGCTCGGGCACCATGACCACGCGCTCCTTCTTGTTGCTTCTGTGCGGCCATGATTGGCGGCGGGCCAGGGAGCGTCAAGGCATTCGCCGCCGACAGCCGCGCTTGACATCCGCGTCCACGGCTTCACGCTTGAGCGAATTGCGGAGAGCGGCAGGAGCCCCCATGGCAACTCAGAGCGACATCGACGCATCGACCCCGAAGCATCTCGCCGGCAAATACTCGATCGTCGGCGTCGGCGAGACGACGTATACGCGCGGCGGCGGGCGCACCACGCGAGCGATGGCGACCACGGCCATCGCCAACGCCATGGCGGACGCCGGCCTCACCGCCGACGACGTCGACGGCATGCTCTCCTACTCGGGTGGCGACTCGACAGCGTCCACCTTCATCGCCGGCGATCTCGGCATCCGCCTCAACTTCTACATGGACGTGGTGGGGGGAGGCTCCTCGACCGAGGCGCTGATCGGCATCGCGATGGGCGTGATCGAGGCCGGCATGTGCAAGACGGTCGCGATCTTCCGGTCGATGAACGGCTTCTCGCAGGTCCGCATCGGCGGCACGGGCGCGCGCTCAGCGGCACCGATCAAGGGTGACGAGATCCACAACCGCGCCTACGGCTGGCAAAGCGCGGGGCAGATGTTCGCGCCGACCTTCATGCGCCACATGTACGACTACGGCACCAAGCCGGAGCAGGTGGCGATGGTCAAGGTGGTGCACTCCGAGCACGCGTCAAACAATCCGAAGGCCTACTACAAGAAGCGCTTCACGGTGGACGAGGTGCTCTCGTCCCGCATCATCTGCAAGCCGCTGCACCTGCTCGACTGCTGCGTCGAGACGGACAACGGCACCTGCATCATCGTCACCAGCACCGAGCGCGCGCGCGATCTCGCGAAGCGCCCCGCCGTCATCCGGTCGGTGGTCGGGCGCTGCTCGAAGCCACGCATCGACATGCACTACCAGCACGGGCCGATCTCGACGGTGGCCGGCCACTACGCCAAGAACATCCTGTTCCCCAATGCGGGCCTTACGGTCGACGACATCCAGGTCACCGCCGCCTACGACGCCTTCACCTTCACCTCGATGCTGCAGCTCGAGGACTACGGCTTCTGCAAAAAGGGCGAGGGCGGCGACTACGTCTCGTCGGGCATCACACGCCTCGGCGGCAAGCGCCCCAACAACACCTCGGGTGGCCATCTCTGCGAGGGCTACACGCACGGCATGAACATGGTCATCGAGAACGTGCGGCAGCTGCGCGGCGAGATCGACGACAGCTGCCCGATCGGCCCGGACGGCAAGCGTCAGCACACCTACGACTACCGCGAGGGCGGCTGCCGGCAGGTCAAGGACGTCGAGGTGACGTGCAACATGGGCTGGGCCAATCCGGGCACCGGCTCGGCGATGATCATGGTCAAGGGGTGAGCGTCATGAGCGGTCTTACCGGCAATCATCTCGGCATGAACCTCACGGTCGACGACCTCGACATCGAGAACGTCGCGTTCTTCGGCTGGTGCGCCAAGGGCGACTTCCGCCTGCAGAAGTGCAAGGAGAACGGCCTTTTCCGCTATCCGCCGACGACGCGGTGCCCGTTCTCGGGGTCGGCCAACTACGATTGGGTCTCGGTCGAGCCGAAGGGCGCGGTCTACTCCTACAACGAGGTGCATCACGCCATTCAACCGGCATTCAAGGGCAAGACACCCTACATGCTGCTGCTGGTGGAGCTCGACACGCAGAAGGGCGCTCCCACGGAGTGGGACGGCCTGCGCGTCGCCGGCAACCTCGTCACGCCAGACGGCCAGCTGGCGCCGCCCGAGATGGTGAAGAGAGTCGGCATCGGCAGCCGAATGCGCATGGTGTTCGCCCCGGTCGGCGAGAATTTCGCGCTCCCGATGTGGACCATCGACGAGAGCGCGAAGCAGCCGGACAAGCCCTGGCGCTACCCGCAGGAGTGACGAGGTTGCCTGCTCGCCCTGCTCGATGCCGTGCCCGGACCTTGTCCCCGGCACGGCATCGTTCCGCCGTCAGCCCTTCTCGGCGAGGAGCACGTCGGGCCGCTCGAGCACGGTCAGGAACGAGCCGTTCGCGAATGTGATGCGAGTGTGGTCCTTGCGCCCCTGCCCGACCAGCCAATCGAGCGCGGTAACTTGAGCCAGATTGACCCAAACCGGATCGCCACGGTCGAGGCGCGTCGCCTTCAGCCAGCTGCTGGTCATGGGTCTCATCTCCTGGGCCGATGCTCACGCACGCGCCGCACATCTGCAGGCCGTCGGCGACGGTCTGCTGGTCAGCAACGGGGCATCGGGCCCTGAGACGACCCTCCCACGCCGCCATCAACACTTCGATAACTCGGGATCTCGGCCGAGATCGAGGCGCCACGCGAGCCGCGGGGCTGGCGGAGGATCCGTCCGAGAGCCCGGAGCAGCTCCGGATCGGGCATGCGAGAGGGCCAGCGGTAGAACGTTTCCAAAGCCTCGCCATCGAAACAGCCAGCTGATATTCCCCGTCTCATAATCGGGGGTCGGCATGGCTTGGGACGACGATAAATGGCGCGCGTGGGGGTTCTCGACGCGCGAGAGCATCGAGGCCGAGCAGCCGGCGTTCTGGGCCATCGTCGAGACCTTCGCCGCCGTGGCGCTCTACGGGTGGCTGGCGTGGCATCAGGTCTGGCACTGGAGCGTCGCGACGCTGCTGCTCTCGGCGCTCGCCGTGCCGCTGTTCCTCATGCGCTCCGACGAGAGCACGGCGCTCAGCGTGAAGTGGTTCATGCGCTGGGAGGCGAACGGGAGAGCCCCCGAGCCGGAAAAATGGGGGCGGAAGCAGTGGGGCGCATTCTGGCTGGCCTTGCTCGTCTCCACGGCGGTTAGCAATGTCGCCTGTGGATGGCTGGCGCGTCGGTACCTGGTCGGGCTCGAGGGTTGGTCGCTGTTCTGGGGCGGCGTTATCATAGGGTGGGTGGGATTCGCGGTAGCGGGAGCGGTAGCGGGAGCGGGAGCGGTAGCGGGAGCGGGAGCGGTAGCGGTAGCGGCAGAGGTAGCGGGAGCGGGAGCGGTAGTGGTAGCGGTAGCGGGAGCGGGAGCGGGAGCGGTAGCGGTAGCGGGAGTGGTAGCGGCAGCGGTAGCGGCAGCGGTAGCGGCAGCGGTAGCGGCAGAGGTAGCTGCAGCGGTAGCGGGAGCGGTGGCGGGAGCGGTGGCGGCAGCGGCAGCGGAAAACTTCCTCGCAATTATATTTTTTGCTCCTTTTGCCCTAGGCATGGGCGCTGCCGTGCTCGCCATCAGCACACTGATGCGTATCGCCGCCATCGCGTGGCATCCGCTGGCGGGGCTCGCCAGCATCCCGCGCAACTTCTATCGCATGGCGTTGTGCACCGCCCCGAACCAGCTTCCCGTGCTGATGCCCGGATTGGCCGACGAGACCACAATCTTCAGCTTCGACAAAATGCGGGCACGGCTGAGGCAGGGTGATCGCGTTGAGCGTCGAGGACTGACAGTCGCGATTGCGATCATCTTCCTCCCTGGCTGGCTATATCGCATTTCGCTCAAGTCCACGGCGTGGTTCTGGTTGCCGTTGATCTGGTTCGGCGTGTTCCTGCTGACGACGCCGCGCGCCGTCGAGCAGATTCCGGAGCTGCTCGAGCGGGAGGTTCTGCACGCCAAGTGGCCCCGCGTGCTGCGCTGGATGTCGCTCGCCACGTTGCTCGTCTTCGTGGGGCACAGCTCCTGGGTCTGGTACCAGAGCCACGGCCTCCCCAGCGAGGCGACGCCGAAACAGGTGCTTGCCTTCATGATCGTGCTGGGCGGTCTCGCGGCCGTCCCGTGGCAGACGGCGGGCATCGCCAGCAACGTGCTGTCCTGGGTCGTGTATTTCACCGTCGACAAGGCGCGCATCACGCGCGAGGTGGCTCGCGACGAGGCGACCCTCGGGCGCGCCCGCAGACGGCTTTCCTTCGCCCACAAAGTCGCCTGGCTCGGCATGATCTGCACGTTTGCCTACTGGCTGGGGCTCGCCGGCTGGGTGGCGCTGCACGCCAACGGCGAGAGGTGCTTCTGGCATCCGGTTACGGTCGAGCAGCAGATGTGGATCGAGCGCATTTTCGGCCCCTACGCGCCGCCGCCGCCTGTCTGTCCGCCTGTCGCCGGCAGCACCGGTGTCGGCCGCTTTGCGCCCCTGTTGCCGGCGCGGTGAGCCATCGCCCGGTCCGCATTGCGCGGCGCGGGCCAGAGGGCCTACTCTCGGACCAGATCGTGCCGCACCGAGGATCACCCCCATGAAAGAGCCGAAGAAGCCTGCCGCCAAAGCCGCCGGCAAGGCCGCCGCCAACGGCGCCAGGAAGCGTGTGAAGCCCACGGAGCTGCGCTCCAAGGCGTGGTTCGACAATCCCGACAACGTCGACATGACGGCGCTCTACCTCGAGCGCTACACCAACTTCGGCCTGTCGCTCGATGAGCTTCAGTCGGGGAAGCCCATCATCGGCATCGCGCAGTCGGGCTCCGACCTCGTGCCGTGCAACCGGCACCACATCGAGCTGGCGAAGCGCGTGCGCGAGGGCATCCGCGAGGCCGGTGGCATCGCCTTCGAGTTCCCGCTGCATCCGATCCAGGAGACGGGCAAGCGCCCGACCGCCTCGCTCGACCGCAACCTGCAATACCTGTCGCTGGTCGAGGTGCTCTACGGCTATCCGCTCGACGGCGTGGTGCTGACGACGGGCTGCGACAAGACCACACCCGCGCAGATCATGGCCGCCGCCACGGTCGACATCCCGGCCATCGTGCTCTCGGGCGGGCCGATGCTGAACGGCTGGTTCAAGGGCGAGCGCACGGGCTCCGGCACCATCGTGTGGCGGGCGCGCGAGATGATGGCCAGGGGCGAGATCGACGCCAAGGGCTTCACCGAGCTGGTCGCCTCGTCGGCGCCGTCGGCCGGCCACTGCAATACGATGGGCACGGCCTCGACCATGAACTCGCTCGCGGAAGCGCTCGGCATGAGCCTGCCAGGCTGTGCCGCCATTCCCGGTCCCTACCGCGACCGCCAGATCATGGCCTACCAGACGGGCAAGCGCATCGTAGAGATGGTGTGGGAGGATCTGAAGCCTTCCGACATCATGACGCGCGCCGCCTTCGAGAACGCCATCGTCGTCAACTCGGCAATCGGCGGCTCGACCAACGCGCCGATCCATCTCAATGCCATCGCACGGCACGTCGGCGTGGAGCTGACCAACGCGGACTGGGAGCGCTTCGGCTACGACATTCCGCTGCTCGTCAACCTGCAGCCGGCCGGCGAGTACCTGGGCGAGGAATACTATCGCGCCGGTGGCGTGCCGGCCGTCGTGGCGGAATTGATCGCCGAAGGCAAGATCAACAAGACCGCGATCACCGTGAACGGCAAGACGCTTCACGAGAACTGCGCGGGCAAGCTCACCTGGGACCGCAAGGTGATCAAGGCCTACGACG
>JBFWQN010000219.1:0-8483 GCA_050249405.1 Hyphomicrobiaceae bacterium
TGCACCACGCCCCACACGTCGCAGAGCAGCACGTCGTAGGCCTCGAGCAGGGCGCCGCAGCCCTCGATGACGGCGGGAATCGGCATGCGCTTGGGCTCCAGACGGCTGGCGGACGGGTTCTTCCTTGCCCATGTTGGCGGAAGCGGTGAAACTCCGGCCGCCGCGCGACATCAGGCACCCGGTCATAGCATGCAAGCCTTCACCTACGAGAGACCCACCACCGTCGACGACGCTGTCGCATTGCTTGCGGCGGGAGACACGCGTGCGCTCGCGGGCGGCACCGATCTCGTGCCCCAGCTGCGCGAGGGCCGCCGCAGCGCGGACCGCGTGGTCGACTTGAAGCACGTGCCGGAGCTGACGGCCGTCACACGCCAGCAAGACGGCGGCTGGCGCATCGGTGCCGCGGCGAGCATCGCACGGCTCGGCGACGACCCGGCCTTCGCCACCGACCATCCGGGGCTGCTTGCGGCGGCGCGCCTGATCGGCAGCCTGCAAATTCAGTCCCGCGCCACGCTCGGCGGCAACCTGTGCAATGCGGCCCCTTCGGCCGATGCCGTGCCGCTGCTGATGTCGCTGGAGGCCGAGACCGAGATCGCCGGACCGCGCGGCCGTCGCACCGTGGCCATCGACACGCTGCCGAAAGCGCCGGGACGCACGGTGCTGTCTCCCGGCGAGATCGTGACGGCGATCCTGCTGCCGCCGCGCGCTCGCCGCTCGGGACCCTGCTACCTGCGCTTCACGCCCCGGCGCGAGATGGACATCGCCATCGCAGGCGCGGGCGTCGCCATCTCGCTCGCTGCGGACGGCCGCATCGCCAAGGCACGCATCACGCTCGCCTCGGTCGCGCAGACGCCGCTGCGGGTCCCGAAAGCCGAAAGCGCCCTCCTGCATCAGCTGCCGGGCAAGAGCGTCCTTGAGTTCGCCGCCGACATCGCCGCTACCGCCTGCCAGCCCATCTCCGACACGCGCGCCTCGGCCGACTACCGGCGGCATCTCGTCAAGGTGCTGACCCGACGCGCGCTCGAGGCGTGCCTCGCCGAGATCGAAGCCCGGGAAGCCCGCCCATGAAGACCATCGTGCGCTGCGAGGTGAACGGCGAGCCGCGCGAGGCGCTGGCCGATCCCCGCGACACACTGCTCGAGCTGCTTCGCGACCGCCTCGGCCTCACGGGCACCAAGGAAGGTTGCAGCAACGGCAACTGCGGCGCCTGCACCGTGCTCATGGACGGCGCCCCCGTCTGCGCCTGCATCGTGCTTGCCGGCGAGGCCGACGGCGCCCGCATCACCACCATCGAGGGCGTGGCCGCGGGCAACGCACTGCATCCCGTCCAGGCGGCGCTGGTCGCCCATGGCGGCACCCAATGCGGCTTCTGCACGCCGGGCATCGTGGTCTCGGCGGTGGCGCTGCTGGCCCGCGAGCCCTCGCCGACAGATGCCGACATCCGTCACGCCATCGCCGGCAACCTCTGTCGCTGCACCGGCTACGACAAGATCGTCTCGGCCATCGCTGCGGCGGCAGACGTAATGCGCAACCAGCCCCACGCGGGCCCAGGCTCGACAGGCACGCCATGAGCGATGCATCCGCCCCCGCTCTCCGCGTCGTCGGCCAACGCCTGCCGCGCGTCGATGCCGGCGAGCGCGTCACTGGCCGGGCGATCTATCCGGCCGACCTCGTCCGCCCCGGTATGCTGCACGGCGCCGTGTTGAGAAGCCCGCACGCCCATGCCCGCATCCGGCGCATCGACACCGCGAGGGCGCTCGCCCTGAAGGGCGTCAAGGCCGTCGTCACCGGCGCCGACTTCCCGGCCATCGCTCCCAACACCATCATCCCGTTCGGCGAGACGGGCGCAGACCTGTGGGTTGCCGCCGTCATCGTCATCGCACGCGATAAGGCCCTGTGGATCGGCCATCCGGTGGCGGCCGTCGCAGCCATCGACCCACATGTGGCGGCCGAGGCGCTGGCACTGATCGAGGTCGACTACGAGGTGCTGCCCGTTGCGGCCTCGATCGAGGCCGCCATGGCGCCGGGTGCGCCGATCCTGCATCCCGGCCATACGCCCAAGGGCTTCGAGCCGGGCGCGCACGTGCCGCCGAATGCGGGCGCGCGCACGCTGATCGAGCGGGGCGACACGCAGTCGGCGCTCGAATCGTCGGCTGCCGTCGTGCAGATCGCGGTGAAGGTCGACACCGGCCACCAGGGCTACATCGAGCCCCACGCGTGTGTGGCCGAGGCCGACCCGCAGGGCAACGTCACGGTCTGGGCCACCACCCAGGGCCAGCATCAGACGGAAAGCCAGACCGCCGGCATCCTGGGTCTCGCGCAATCCCGGGTGAAGGTCATGCCGCTCGAGGTGGGCGGCGCCTTCGGCGGCAAGATCAACGTGCACCTGGAGCCCCTTGCGGCGCGCCTCTCGCTCGCCTCCGGCCGTCCGGTGAAGATGGTCATGAGCCGCACCGAGGTATTGGCTGGGGGCTCCGGCCCGCCCGCCGCTGCCCGCATCGAAGTGCAGGTGGGCGCCACGCGCGATGGCCGGATCGAGGCTATCGACGGCCGCTATGTCCTCGACACGGGCGGCCTCCCCGGCACGCCGACCACGCTCGTCATGCAGGCGTCCGCGGCCTGCTACCAGACGCGGACGCTGCGCCTCGAGGGGCTCGACATCTGCACCACGAAGCCGCGCACGGAGGCATACCGGGGGCCGGGCGGCATCCAGGCGGCCTTCGCCATGGAGCAGGCCATGGACGAGCTGTCGATCCGGCTCGGCCTCGACCCGCTCGACTTCCGCCGCCGCAACGCAGCCGTCACGGGCAGCATGATGCCGGCCGGCACGCCGTTTCCGTCGATCGGCCTCACTACCATTCTGGAAGCCGTCGCAGCTCACGATTGCTGGACATCTCCGCTCGGCACGGGACGCTTCCCGCGCGGGCGCGGCCTCGCTCTCGGCTACTGGCGGGGCACATCGATGACGTCGTCCGCCCAGCTGACCGTCTCGGGCGATGGGCGCGTCACGATCACGATGGGCACGGCCGACATCTCGGGCGTGCGCACGACCATGGCCCAGGTCGCGGCCGAGGAGATGGGCCTCTCGATCGACGACGTGCATGTGCTGATGGGCGATTCCAAGTCTTCGCCCTACTCGGATGCTGCCGCCGGCAGCCGCGTCGGCCGGACCATGGCCGCCGCCGTGGTCGAGGCGTGCCGCGACTCGCTCGCACAGCTCAAGCGCCGGGCCGCGCAACGGCTGCAGGCGCCCGAGGCCGACGTCGCCTACGATCGGGGCGTGTTCAGTGTCGCGGCGGGCGCGCCGCTCTCGGCCTCGATCACACTCGCCGAGCTCATGCGCCAGACGCTGACCGAAGGCGCCATCATCGGCCGCGGCGTCTCCACCAAGCTGCCGTTCGGCGTGGAGGTGGGAGCGCACGTGGCCGACGTCGAGGTCGACCCCGAGACCGGCCAGGTGACGGTGCTCCGCTATACCGCCTTCCAGGATCCGGGCCGCGCCCTCAATCCCACCGCCGTTGAGGGCCAGATGCAAGGCAGCGTGGTGCAGGGGCTGGGCTGGGCGCTGACCGAGGCCATCGACTTCGATTCGGACGGCCGCGTGCGTAACGCCAGCTTGCTCGACTTCCGCCTGCCGACCGCGCTGGACGTGCCGCCGATCGACTGCGTCATCGTCGAGACACCGGTGCCGGGCGTACCCTACGGCCTGCGCGGCGTCGGCGAGGTGCCCATCGTGCCCGTGGCCGGCACCATCGCCAACGCCATCCGCCGCGCCATCGGCGCTCGCGTGACGCACATGCCGATGACCCCGGAGCGCGTAAGGGCGGCGATCAGGGCCATCTGACGACAGGCCGGCCAGCGAAGGGTGCTTTCTGCCATGCGGGCACGAGCCGCCAAGGCAGCGCCCTCTTCCAGACGGCGCGCAGATTGAGACGCGTGGCGAAAATCGACCGATCGGCAGAGCGCGCTCTGCGGACGATTAAATGCTCACGGCCGCGATAATGGGCGTGGTCCGTTGCGGCGCGGGGCACAAGGGCGCATCGCTTGCGGCGATCTGCGATGTGCTGTAGTCCCGCTCCGGTCAATGGGGCTCGGTGGGCAGAAACACCGTTTATCCGTCAAGACCGGAAAGGTCTGTAGCGTATGACCAATGGCCCGCAAGACAGTCCACCGGTCGTTGAGGAGAAATCGTCGGGCGACAATAAGCCCGACCTGACACTTCGCGCGTTGCAGCAGCGGATAAGGCTGCAGGAGATAATATCGGAGCTCGGCGTTTCGGCGCTCAAGGGGGCAACGTTCGACAAGCTGCTGAATGATACGGTGCGCCTCACGGCTGAAGGTCTCAATGCTGAATTGTGTAAAATTCTCGAATATCTCCCGTCTAGCGGCCGGCTGCTGGTGCGGGCCGGGATTGGCTGGGGTCCCGGAATAATCGGCGTCGCGACCATAGGGGCCGATCTCGCTTCTCCGGCAGGCTTTGCGCTTCGCACAGGAAAGCCCGTGATCTCCAATCATTTGGAGGACGAGCAGAGGTTCACGACCCCCGAGATGCTGCGCAAGCATGGCGTCCGGCGCGCGATGAACGTGATTCTGCAGGGCGACGGACGGCCTTTTGGAGTGCTCGAGGTCGACAGCACGTCGGAGAACGATTTCGAGGAACGAGATTTGGCGTTCCTTCAGGGCGTTGCCAACTTATTGGGCATGGCGATCGAGCGAGAGCGACACGAGCGAAGCCTGAAAGCCGCTCTCGACCGCCAGCAGTTTCTCCTGAAGGAGATGAACCATCGCGTCAAAAACAGCCTTTCCATTGTTTCGAGCATGCTCAACTTGCAGTCTCGAGCTGTTGGCGACGCGCAACTGACCTCGCATCTGACCGAAGCGTCTCATCGGGTCTCGGCCATCGCCAGGGCTCACGACCAGCTGAGCTATAGCCTCAACACCCAGCGGATGGACTTGGGCAAATATATCCATGCAATCTGCAAGGACTTGAATTCGAGCGTTGCACATTGCGATGTCCAGGCTGAAGCGGAGGATGGAATCGAGATCGATACCGACAAGGCGATCTCGGTAGCTCTGATCGTGAACGAGCTCGTCACGAATGCGGCCAAATATGCCTACACGGGTCGAGTCGACGGCCGGGTCTGGGTAAAGGTCTCGCGCGCCGCCGATTCGTTTGCGATAATTGTTCGCGATGAGGGTGCCGGCTTGCCGTCCGATTTCGACATCGGAAAAGCAAAGGGACTAGGCATGCGGATCATCTCGCTCTTCGCAAAGCAGCTCAATGCAACCGTCTCCGTACGAGCTGGCCGGCCCGGCACGGAATTCACCGTTTCCATACCCTTGCCGAGCCAGCGTTGAGCCGCGTTGAAGCACGCGACAGCGATTGACGGCCCCTCGCAGGTCCGGCAAGCCTGCATCTCGTCCCCACCGCCACGCCTCGCCGGAGCCTCCCCATGCTCGCCTCCACCGACCGCATCCTCGTCACACATGTCGGCAGTCTGCCGCGGAACGAGCGGCTATCGGACCTGCTCATCCGGCAGGAGGCCGGCGAGGCGATCGACAAGGCGCTTCTCGCGCGCGAGGTGGCGTCGGCCACCGAATCCGTGATCGCGGCGCAGGTTAAAGCCGGCGTCGACATCGGCAACGACGGCGAGCAGAGCCGCGTCGGCTTCCAAACCTACGTGCCCCGCTGCATGTGCGGCTTCGGCGGCGAGTCGAAGCGCCCGCCCGCCCGCGACCAGATCCAGTTTCCGGGCTATATGCGCCAGATGGCTGCGCGCTTTCCGCATTCCGCGCGAGTGACCAATGCACCGGCGGCCCTCTCCGAGGTGCGCTACGTCGACGGCGCGCCGATCGAGACCGATGCCGCGCGCCTGAAGCAGCTCGGCGGCGGCTTCCGCGAGACCTTCATGACGGCGCCGTCGCCGGGCATCGTCGCGACGACGATGATCAACCAGCACTACGCCAGTCACGAGGCCTACCTGATGGCGCTCGCCGAGGCGCTGTCCAACGAGTACCGCGCCATCCACGCGGCAGGCCACGTGCTGCAGATCGACAGCCCCGACCTCGCCATGGAGCGGCACCGCTTCTTCGGCCACCTCGACGACACGGCCTTCCTTGGCCAGCTCGCGCTGCACATCGCTGCGATCAACAAGGGGATCGAGGGCATCCCGCGTGATCGCGTTCGGCTCCATGTCTGCTGGGGCAACAACGATGGTCCGCACATCTACGACATCGCCATGTCGTCGATCCTGTCGGAGCTCTATCGGGCCAATGTCGGCGCGCTGTCGATCGAGTTCGCCAACCCCCGCCACCAGCACGAGTACGCGGCGCTGAAGGCCAACCCGCTCCCCGCCCACATGCTGCTCATACCCGGCGTCATCGACACCACGACCAACTTCGTCGAGCACCCCGAGGTGGTCTCGCGCCGGCTGCAGGAGGCCGTCGCGGCGGTCGGCGACAGGGAGCGCGTCATCGCCGGCACCGATTGCGGCTTCGGAACCTTCGCCGGCCGCGAGTATGTGGCCGAGGAGGTCGTCTGGCTGAAGCTCGCGACGTCGGCAGAGGGCGCTCGCCTCGCGTCGAAGGCGTTGTGGGGCCGCTGAGGCACGATCTGCCGAGGACATACGAAGCCAATGAAAACCTATAGAATTGCCGCCATTCCCGGCGACGGTATCGGCACCGAGGTCATCTCGGCGGGCGTCGAGGTGCTACGCGCCGTCGCCGCCCGCGAGGCGAGCTTCCAGGTCGCCGTCGATCACTTCGACTGGGGTGGCGACTACTACAAGAAGCACGGCCGCATGATGCCGGCGGACGGCCGTGACCGCATCAAGGGCCACGACGCCATCCTTTTCGGCTCGGCCGGCCACCCGGACATCCCGGACCATGTCACGCTCTGGGGCCTGCGCCTCGCCATCTGCCAGCCGTTCGACCAGTACGCCAACGTGCGCCCGACCCGCGTTCTCCCCGGCATCACGTCGCCACTCCGCCACGTCGCCGACAAGGAGCTCGACTGGGTCATCGTGCGCGAGAACTCGGAGGGCGAGTACGCCGGCGTGGGCGGTCGCGTGCACCAGGGATCGCCCCTCGAGGCCGCGACGGATGTCTCCATGTTCACTCGCGCCGGCGTCGAGCGGATCATGCGGTTCGCGTTCCGCCTAGCCGAGTCGCGCCCACGCAAGCTGCTGACGGTCGTCACCAAGTCCAATGCGCAGCGCCACGCCATGGTGATGTGGGACGAGATCGCGGTGGAGATCGCCAAGGAGTTCCCGGGCGTCACGTGGGACAAGATGCTGGTCGATGCCATGACCATGCGCATGGTGATGAAGCCGCAGTCGATCGATACGGTCGTGGCGACCAATCTCCATGCCGACATTCTCTCGGACTTGGCCGCCGCTCTGGCCGGCTCGCTCGGCATCGCGCCGACCGCCAATCTCAACCCCGAGCGGCATTTCCCGTCGATGTTCGAGCCGATCCACGGCTCGGCCTTCGACATCATGGGAAAAGGCATCGCCAATCCGGTCGGCACCTTCTGGTCGTGCGTCATGATGCTCGAGCATCTGGGCGAGAAGCCCGCTGCCGACCGCCTCATGAAAGCGATCGAGCGCGTGACGGGCGACAAGCGCTTCCACACCCCAGACCTCGGCGGCAATGCCCGCACCGCCGATGTCACCGCTGCCGTGATCGAGGCTCTGCACGGCTCGAATGCCTGACGTCTCGCCGTCGGGCGTTGCCCGGCGGCGCCGACGCTACTCGAGATGAGCTTTCGCCTCGGGCTGCGCCTTGAGGCGGCTGGCATACTTGAGGGCGATCTTCTTCAGGCGCTCGGCGGCAAAATCCTGCTGCGCCAGCGCCGCGCCGCGATCGAACACCTCGCTGTAGCGCTTGATCAGTCCGCCCTCGAGCTCGAAGCGGCTGATTCCCTCGAATACGACGCGCCTGCCCTTCGCCTCCGGCAACTTCGAGGTGTAGCTGAACCGGTAGCTGGCATAGCCGAGCGGTCCCGAGGCGACGGGAGCGAAGAACTCCCACTTGAAGCCCTCGCCGCCCTCGTAGAAGTGCGCGAGCATGTCGCGAATGCCCGTCCGGCCGGGCTCCGATGGACCGAAGAAATAGTCGTCGTAGACGCCGTCGGCGGTGAACAGCTCGGCCAGCGCGTCCCCGTTGCCGCTTTCGACGGCTGCGGAGAACTTGGCGAGCATCGATGTCAGGTCCATGTGTGGGTCTCCTCCTGCGGCGGCGGTCACGATTGTTTCCGATCGGACCGGCCGAGGGAAGGCCTGGATCTGGGGATAGTCTTGGCGCGGCAACTGGTCGGCCCCCGACAGCTGAAATAGTGATAGGACCGCCGTGACCGTTGCCAGAGGGTGGCTCTGCATGAGCGCCACCGCACCGGGGGCGGCCAGGGGATGCAAGCAAGCGAGGGAACCAGCATGTCGCGCCGCTACTTCGGGACCGATGGCATCCGCGGGCTCGCCAACCGG
>JBFWQN010000220.1:0-8404 GCA_050249405.1 Hyphomicrobiaceae bacterium
GGTCAAGGTCGCCGGCACGTTCCAGGACGTGGCGCTGCTCGCCGACGTGCACGGCCTGACCGCCGCGTCCATGTACCAGGACGGCATGCTGCTCGCCTGAGCAGCTCTTCCGGCGGCGACATGCGCCGCCGGTTGCCGCCGGCTCAGTCCACTTTCAGCCGGCGGTGCGCATTCATCGGAATGAGCCCGCGCACACGCTCGATCTGCGCCCGCTCCACGTGCGCCGTGGCATAGCCTGTCCCGTCGGAGCAGCGCGCGACGACATGGCCCCACGGATCGACGACGAGACTGTGCCCATAGCTCTGGCGCACGCCGCCCTTGCCGTCGACGAAGGCGCCGTACTGGCCCGGCGCCACGACGTAGCACTGGGTCTCGATGGCGCGCGCGCGCAGCAGCACCTCCCAGTGGTCCTTGCCGGTCTGCACCGTGAACGACGACGGCACCATGATGACGTCGGCCCCACGCTTGGCGAGCGTCAGATAGAGCTCGGCAAAGCGCATGTCGTAGCAGATCGTGCAACCGATCTTCATGCCTTCGAGATCGTAGAGCACCACGTCCGAGCCGGGCCTGATGGTGTCGCTCTCGTTGTAGGGGGTGCCATCCGGCGCCGTGATGTCGAACATGTGGATCTTGCGATAGCGCGCCACCTCGCGCCCTTCGCGATCGAACACGCAGGTCGTGTTGAAGACTTGGGTGGTCGAGCCGGGGATCCGCTCGATCATGCTGCCGCCGTGCACCCAGATGCGATGCCGCCGGGCGAGGCCCGAAAGCACCTCCCAGGCCGGCCCGCCGGGGATCGCATCGGCCTCGCGCACCTTGTCGGCGGTGGTGCCGCCGCGCCAGCTCCACACCTCCGGCAGCACGACGACGTCAGGCCGATCCTCGGCGGCGGCCGTGTCGATGAGGCGGCTCGCCTCGGCGATGTTTCGTGTCTTGTCGCTGATCGAGCTTGTCTGGACGACGGTGATCTTCATCGTGGCCCTCGCGATGTGGCTGCGCTCGGACCATCATACACGGGCAATGGGAAGAAGCGCCGTCAGGCGACGGCCTGGAGCGCATTCCCCTCCAGCTCTTTCGCGGCATCGATCAGCAGCCCGGCATGATCGGCCGGGAAATAAACAGCATTCAAGAAATAGTCGCCTTCGTGTGCCGCAACCGGCAGCTCGACCCCGACGAACGGCCAATCTTTGAACGGCAACAGATGTTGCGCGCGAAAAGGAGCGAGCATCCGGTCGCGTGCCATGAGCAGGTAGCGGTCCAGGTTCTCCCGCATCGCGGGGATCTGTCGGCTGCTCGGCTGGCGCACCGCCGTCTCGGCGGTCAGCATGTTGTCGAAGTAGGCCGTGAAGAAGGCCGACCTGACCAGGATCGAATCGATCACATCGGGTACTTGCGGCGATTGCAGCGCCACGCCGAGCACCTCGTCGCGCTCCGCATGCTGGCAGTAGAGGTTGAGCGCGAGGGCTTGCCCCGTCAGCTGTTGCAGATGAAACTGCGCATTGGGATCGATCGGACCGCCGCCCTCCGGCAGTCCATAGCCGTACATCACGTGGGAGATGCCCGCGGGCCCCACCGCGATAAAATTATCGTGGAAGCCTTTCAGCACGAAGGGCCCCGCGGTGGCATCGGCCTCGTCCGCGACCACCGGCATCGCGACGCCCGTGTCGTTGCGGACGGCGTCCGCGAGCTGCCCCGCGACCTCGAGCATCGCCAGCATCGAATCACGCAGGGCCTCGAGCCGTTGGGCCGTCGAAAGTCCTTCGGCGAGGAGCCCGGACGATCTCGACCCGGCAGCGGGCGCGATACGGCGCTTTCCGAAAGCCATGTGGTAATCCGTTTGGCTGGGGCAATGCGGATCTTCCGCGGCGCAGAAGGTTCCTTCAAGCTAGCGGTGGCCCATTAACGCACTGTTACTCGATGGTGCGCTCCCACTGTCGCCCCGCGCGAGCGGGATCGCGACCGGTGTGCGCTCGCGAGTGCAGGCGATTGCCTCCTGTCCGGGCACATGATGATAATGCGCGCCCTTTTGGTCGCCAGGAACGCCAACGCATGTCCGCCCGCCGCTTCGTCACCGAGGAAATGGTCGCTGCCTTCGCACGCGATGGTGTCGTCCTGTTGCCAGGCCTCCTGGCCGGCCATGTCGAGGCGCTCGCGGTGGATGTCGATGCGAACATCGCGAATCCGAGCCCGCTGAACCGCGCCTACAAGCCGGCCGATGGCACGGCGCCGTTCTTCCAGGACTACTGCAACTGGCAGCGGTTCCCGGCCTACCGTGCCGCCATCCTCGACCCCGTCATGGCCGAGGCCGCGGCCCTGCTCATGCGCTCGGCCAAGGCCCGCGTCTTCCACGAGCACGTGCTCGTCAAGGAGCCCGGCAGCTCGATGCCGACACCCTGGCACCAGGACCAGCCCTACTATCTGGTGGAAGGTCGCCAGTCGGTCAGCTTCTGGGTGCCGCTCGATCCCGTCCCGCGCGCCATCGCGCTCGAATACGTGAAGGGATCGCAGACCTGGGGCAAGGATTTCCGGCCGCAGCGCTTCGATGGCACGCCGCTCTACCAGGGCGACACCAGCGAGGCCGTTCCGGATGTCGAGGCGCGGCGCGAGGATTGGCCGGTGGTTGGCTTCGACATGCAGCCGGGCGATGCCGTCGCCTTCGATTTCCGCACCCTGCACGGTGCACCTGCCAACACCACGACCAACCGCCGCCGCGCGGTCTCGTTCCGCTATGTCGGCGACGATGCCCGCTTCGCGAGCCGACTGGGCCGCACCTCCCCGCCGTTCCCGGGTCACGTCTTCGAGGATGGTGCCCCGTTCGCCGGGCCCGATTTCCCCGTCGCCTGGCCGGTCGCCGCTGGACAGCCGTCGGGATGACCCGACCCGCAGAGCCCGGCTCCGGCATCGGCAGCATCGGCGCCCATCAGTGGCTGATTCTGCTGATGGTGCAGCTCGCCACCTTGCTCAACGGCATGACCATCACGCTCGCCAACGTGGTGCTGCCGCAGATCAAGGGCGCCATGGCGGCCAGCCCCGAGCAGATCGCCTGGGTTGTCACCTTCAACCTCGTGGCGACCGCCATAGCCACGCTGATGACCGGCTGGCTCGCCCGTCGCCTCGGCTGGCGCACCGTCATGCTGGTGGCGGTGGCGGGGCTCACCGTGTTCTCGTTCCTGTGCGGCATCGCCGGCAGTCTCGAGACGCTCGTCCTGTTCCGTGTCGGCCAGGGCCTGTTCGGCGCGCCCATCATGCCGATGGGGCAGGCCATCCTGCTTGCCACCTTCCCGCGCCATCTCCATCCGCTCGTCATGATGTTGTGGGGCATCGGCGGCGTCATCGGACCGGTGACCGGCCCGGTGCTCGGCTCGATCATCAGCGAGGCCACCAACTGGCGCGGCGCCTTTTTCATGGTGGTGCCGCCGGGCTTCCTCGCCCTCGGCATGGTCTGGGTGGCGCTGCGCGACCGCACCGAGCGCTCGGCCGCCGATTTCGACTGGACGGGCTTCATCGCCTTGAGCCTCGCCATCGCGGCGGCACAGCTCATGCTCAACCGCGGCCACCGGCTCGACTGGTTCGATTCCACCGAGATCGTGATCGAGGCCCTGGTCGCAGTGCTCGCCTTCTGGGTGTTTCTCGCGCACAGCCTGACCGCAAAGAAGCCGTTTCTCGACCTCACCATTCTGCTCGACCGCAACTATGCCATCGGCCTCGTGCTGGTGTTCGTGCTCGGCATGCTGAGCTTCACGCCGATGGTTCTGTTCCCCGGCCTCCTGCACGATCTGCGCGGCTATCCCGACGACACCATCGGCCTGCTGCTGTCGGGACGCGGCTTCGGCAACTGGGCCTGCTTCATGGTCATCGTGCCGATGACCAAGCACTGGCCGCGCGCAACCGTCGCCATAGGCCTCGCCGCACAGGCCGTATCGGGCTTCGCGATGGCGCAGCTCGACATCAACCTGACGCAGAGTCTCGTCTTCTGGACCAACTTCGTGCAGGGCTTCGGCTTCGGCCTCGCCTTCACGCCGCTGTCGGTGCTGACCTTCGCCACGCTTCCCGTGCGCCAGATGACCGAGGGCATGGCCATCTACCACCTCGTGCGCAACTTCGGCTCGTCGATCTTCATCTCGCTGTCGATCCTGTTGCTGGTGCGATCGACCGCCGCCAACTACGCGGGCCTGACCGAGGTCGTCACGCACTTCAACAAGACGCTGGCACTGCCCGAGGCCGTCGGTCTCTGGTCGACGGCGACGCCCCGCGGCCTCCTCTCCATCGCCACCGAGATCCAGCGCCAGGCAGCGATGATCGGCTACATCAATGCCTTCTACCTGTTCGCCCTCACCGCCGGCCTCGCCGTCCCCCTCTCCTGGGTCATGCGCTCGCCGCCGAAAGTGAGGGCGGGGTAGCGGCGAGAGAGAGAGAACGCCGACAGATGGCTCGCGTCGCTTCTGCCTGTTCCCTGCACTCGCGCAGCGAGAAGGTTAGGGTGAGGCCAGCGGCAGGCAGATGCACCTCTTGGCGGCCGATCGCGCCTCACCAGCGGGAATTGGACCCGCCTGGACCGGCCGCTGCGCTCGCCTCAGCGCGCCCGCCGCCATTCGATGCGCTGCGTGCGCCGGGTTCCCGCGGTGAAATCGGGTCCGGAGAGAGTGAGCCGGTCTCCATCGAGCGAGATGTCGCGCGTCGACGTCATCCCGACGAGTGACGCGTTCGTAGAAACCTCGATTGAATGGAAAACGGCGCCGCCCCGCACCTCGTATCGGCCGGCATAGGCGAAGCTCTGGAGTTCCGCCTCGGCCTTATGCGATTGGGAAGGATCGCGGCCTTGCCGGCGCATGAGAGTGGCGCTGACGTGCCCGTCCGGCGTGTACAGGATGAGCCCGAGTGCATCTTGCCCGAGCGGGTGCTCGTCCGGCCGCCCGTCGTCATAGACGAGCGACCAGCCTTCGAGCCGCCAACCGCCGACGAGATCAGACGCTGCAACCATGCCGTCCCCCGAATTCGATCATGGAGGTATCGACACAAGCGTGGACACACCTTGGCGTCAACACGGTTCGATCGGCTCTCGGCGCGATGACACCCTCGACCGCCGACCGTCAGCCACGCCCCCATTGAGCCACCCCGGCCAACTGCCGTATCACTCCCATCCTGCCATCCCCCAAACCGAGGTTTGCCCCGTGACCGAGCTCGTCGACAAGCTGCGCCGCCACGTGCCGCCATTCATGAAGCTGCTCGGCACCGAGCTCGTCTCGGCGACCCTGGACCGCATCGAGGCGCGCCTCCTGGTGCGCGACGACATGGGCAACGGCTCGGGCATCACGCACGGCGGCATCTACATGAGCTTCGCCGACTACCTGGGCGCCATCGGCACCGTGGTGAACCTGCCCAGGGGCGCCACGACCACGACGATGGAATCGAAGACCAACTTCTTCCGCCCCGCCAAGTCCGGCGACGTCATCACCGGCGTCTCGACGCCCGTGCACAAGGGCCGCCGCACGATGGTCTGGCAGACCCGGCTCACCGACAAGGACGGCAAGCTGCTCGCCATGATCACGCAGACCCAGATGGTGATCGCGCCGGAAGACAAGCGCTGAGCGGAGACTCCGTCATGGACGCCATCCACGCCTTCGCCGCGCACGTCTCGGGCGTCCGCTACGAGCATCTCCCGGCCGAGGCGGTCGCCGCGGCCAAGACCTTCATCCTCGACACGCTCGGCGTCGGGCTTGCCGGCAGCCGCGGCCCGCGTGCGCCCGAGCTCGCAGCGACCCAGATCTACTCGGGCGAGGGCCGGGCCGCCCGCGTCTGGGGCAACGGCGCGTGGCTGCCCGCGCCCGCGGCCGCGCTCTGCAACGCCTACCAGGCCCATTGCTCCGAGTTCGACTGCGTGCACGAGAAGGCGGTGGTGCACGCCATGACCGCCGTGCTCGCGGCGGCGATGGCCGGCGCCGAGCGGTCTGGCGGCGTCACCGGCCGGGAGCTGATCCTGGCGGCTGTTCTCGGCGTCGATGTAGCCGCCGGCCTCGGCATCGCTGCGGAGACGGGCTTGCGCTTCTTCCGCCCGGCGACGGCCGGCGCTTTCGGCGCCACGGCAGCACTCGGCAAGCTGTTGGGCCTCGACGAGCGCCGCCAGCGGCATGCCTTCTCGATCGCCTACGGCCAGGTGTCGGGCACCATGCAGGCGCACACCGAGGGCTCGCCCCTGCTCGCGTTGCAGATGGGCTTCAACGCCAGGAACGCGGTCGTCGCCTGCGATCTCGCGGCCGCCGGGTTCGAGGGGCCGGAGAATATCCTGGAAGGCCCTTTCGGCTATTTCCGCCTCATCGAATCGAAAGGCGATCCCCGGCGCGCCGCCGCCGCACTCGGCCAAGTCTGGCGCGTGACCGAGCTCGCCCACAAGCCATTCCCCTCGGGCCGCGCCACGCACGGCATCATGGAGGCGTGCCTCGATATCCGGCGCGCGGCATCGCTCGATCCGCACAGCATCGCCCGCGTGACGGCATGGGTTCCTCCGCTGATCGACCATCTGGTCGGCCGGCCGTGGCGCCCGGACATGGACATCAACTATGCGAGGCTCTGCGCCCGCTTCACCGCGGCGCGCATCCTGCTCACGGGAACGCTCGGCCTCGACGACTTCACGCCCGAGACCTACACGGAGCCTGCAACGGCCGACCTCGCTCCGCGCATCGACATGAAAGTGCGCGACGCGGGCGACCCGAACGCCCTGACGCCCATCGAGGTGGAGCTCGTGACGACGAGCGGTGTCACGCACCGCGCCGCGCTCGATGTCGTTCTCGGCAATCCGGCGAAGCCCCTCTCGCGCGAGGCGCATCTGGCGAAATTCCGCGCCAACGCCGCTGCCGCGCTCGTGCCACCGGCGCCCCAGGTGATCGAGCGGCTGATCGAGACCGTGGACCGGCTCGAGGACGTGGCCGACGTGCGCCTGCTCGCCGATCTCGTGGCCGGCCCTCCCTGACCGCCACAAAAACCGCCGATTTGCGCGACATGTCCCGCGGGTCGTCCCGCCCAAAGCCGGGATTTGCCCCCATGCGAAGGTGAACGAGCCATGCGCCAGCCGGTGGATGCGGAGGATGCCCTTCGGCGTCTTCCCTCGATCCCCTTCGACGGGAGTTGCCGGCAGGCGGCGGGCATCGATCTGCCGGTCGCCGTGATCAACCTCCCCCACCGCACCGACCGCTGGGAGGCCGTGACGAGCCGGATGGCGGCGGTGGGCCTCGACAAGCTGATCAAGGTGCCGGCCGTCGCGGGCGCCAGCCTGTCGCTCGCGGCCATCGCCCCAATTCTGGCGCAGCCGGCCGCCCTGGTCGAGGCGCCCCCCGCGAGCCACTTCACCATGACGCGCCCGGCGATCGGCTGCTTCCTCTCGCATCTCGCCGTCTGGCGCTGGATCATCGACAGCAATCTGCCCCACGTGCTGGTGCTCGAGGACGATGCGTATCCCGCGCCCCACTTCGATGCGGGCCGCCTCCAGGCGACGGTCGAGTCGATGACGGGCACGGTGCGTCTGCTGCTGGCTTGCCGGGTCATCATGAACGGCATGGCTGAGCGGCCGTCGGATGCCGCACCGCCCCGCATCTTCTATTTCAACAGCACGGCCGGCTACCTGATCACCCCCGCGGCGTGCCGCTTCCTCATGCAGCACCTGTTGCCGATGAACGGGCACATCGACCACCAGATCAGCCGCGTCCTGATCGAGCGGCGGCACGAGTTCGCCGGTCACTACCTCGAGCCCTCGCTGTTCGAGCCCGACTGGTCGCTCAGGAGCGACGTCTACATTCCGTTGCACGGCGAGACCGAGGCCGACCGCGTGATGGGCCGCCATCTGGCCGACAACCGCGCCCTGCTGCTGGCCGATGGCTACAGGCTGCTCGATCCATCGTGACCGGTCGCGCCGCGCCGCCCGTCTTCTTCCCGCGCCCAAAAGCAGAGTGTCAGGGCTGAGGTGTCAGGGCTGACCAGCGAAACTGCGGCTGGCGGACGTCAGCAAGGTCTTTCAGACCGTTTACGTTCCAGGGCGCAGCGCTCTGTGGCTTGGGGCCAATACCCAACGTCACCGATCGAGCGAGCTGGGACTTGAAGTTCGGCAGCTGATCGGTAGCATCAGCCGACTGTCAGAAGCCGGCAGCGATAAATGCGGTTCTGCGTCAATGGGTTCGGTCTAAGTGATGCAACGCGCGAAACAGAAAGCCATGGCGAATAACTCTATCAATGGCAGTCCAATTGGCTTTTTTTATTTGGAAATAGGCTAGTGGCGTGACATGTATGCAATACTGATTACAATCGGCCACCCTGCCAAAATCTTGCGCACGATGAAAAGATTCATAACCCTGATCGATGTCCGCGTAATCAGCCAAGTAGATCCCAACCACAATTCGCGAAGGACGAAGCAAGC
>JBFWQN010000221.1:0-8391 GCA_050249405.1 Hyphomicrobiaceae bacterium
CGCGACGGGCGCCAGGCACAGCAAGACCGCAAGCAGGAAAGCAGGAATGACGACCTTCATGGCAGGAAGCCGCATGGATCAGGCCCTCGGAGACTGGTCCGATCCTACAGCGTCCCGCCAGTTTTGCCGACGCCTTCAAGGAATGCCGACGAGTCCCGTCCACCACTGGAAGCGCCGGCCCACGTCAACGTCGTACTTGCGCGCCAAGGTGAGGCGGCCGTCAGCGCCGATGCGGAACACGGAAAGGGCCGCCGGCACGTGGCGCACGCCGTCACCCTCGCGAACATTCATGCCGGCGATGCTCGCCGCGACGAGGAGCCGGCCGGTCGGATCGATGCTGAAGGTGCGCACGTGGAAGCTCTCGGTCTCCGCATTCTGGACGAGCGTCGGCTCGCCGCTCGACGGGTCGATGGAGAACACGGCGATGTTGTTCTCGCCGCCCTCGAACACCTTGCGCCCGCCGAATTCGGCCGAGCCGCTCGCCCGGTTCGACTGGTAGACCGTGCGCCCGTTCGGGTGGATGTGGATGGCGCCGGCGAGCTGGTGGAAATCGATGCCGTAGGTGCCGACCGTCGAGCGCCGGGTGAAGAGCGGCTCCGGCGTGAGGCTGTCGCCCTCCAGGCGGTGCATGTGAAGCTCGTTCTGCGTCTCGACGCAGACGTAGACCCACGGCTTCGCCGGATGGAAATCGACGTGGCGCGGGCCGTAGCCGAGCCCGCCGTGGCCACCGGCGCGAATGTCGGCGAGCGGCGAGAGCACACCCTCATCGAAGGAATAGATCTTGAGCGCGCCCGGGTCCTCCGGCTTGCCATGCTCGGCACGGTTGCCGCGCGTCACCATCATGACGGCGCGATTGGAGGGCATCGGCACGATCTGATGGGCAAAGATGCCCTTGTCGAGGCCGGCGGGCTGGGGCACCTCGGCGCCGACGGTCCCATCCGCCTCGATGCGGTGCACCGTGAGGTCGCTCGACTTGTTGTAGCAGGTGAGCGCATAGCGACCTGCGTGATCGAGGCTGTTGTGGATCGGCCGCTGCGGCAGCGGGGCCGGCTCGCCGTGCAGGCTGAGTTCGCCCGCCGGGCCGACCGCGAGCGCGCAGAGGCGGTGCACCGTGCCGGGATTGGGCGCGTTGCCAGCCTCGGCATCGCTGGTCGTCGCGTAGAGGAATTTCCGCGTCGGATGGGGCCACACGTACTGCACGCTCGACGGCAGCGTCACCGCTCCGCGCGGTGTCAGCGTCGCCGCCTCGACGTCGACGTCCCACCATGCAAGGCGGTCTCCGACGCCCTGATAGAGCACGGTTCGCTGGCTCATGTGCGTTCCCTCCGAGGTGTAGGGCCGGCGACGGCAAGCCGTCGTGCCCGCGTCAAACCCAGCCCGGCACGCGGTCCTGGCCGATCAGCTCGTCCCAGCTCTGGCGCGGGCGCACGACCGCCCATTCCCCGCCCTTGACCAGCACCTCGGGCACGAGCCGGCGCGAGTTGTAGGTCGATGACATCGCCGAGCCGTAGGCGCCGGCCGTCATGAATGCGACGAGATCGCCGCTGGCCAGCTCCGCCAGATCGCGGCCCTCGGCGAAGGTGTCGCTCGTCTCGCAGATCGGCCCGACCACGTCGTAGGGCCGACGCGGCGCGTCCGTCGCGGGCTGCGCGACGGGCCAGATGTCGTGGAAGGCGTCGTACATCGCCGGCCGCACGAGATCGTTCATGGCCGCGTCGACGACGACGAAGGTCTTCTGAGGCCGCCGGTTCAGGTGCACCACGCGCGAGAGCAGCAGCCCTGCATTGCCGACGATGATGCGGCCCGGCTCGAAGCCGAGCTCCACGTCGAGGCCGTGGAAGGTATTGCGCACCAGCGCCGCGTAGGACTGGATGAGATCCGGCCCGTGCGCGACAGCTTCCGTCATCTCATAGGGAATGCCGAGCCCGCCGCCGAGATCGAGGCGCGTGACCCGGTGCCCCTTGCCGCGCAGCTTGAGCGCCAGTGCCCGGATGCGCCCGAACGCCGGGCCGAAATCGTGGATGGCGCGGATCTGGCTGCCGATGTGCATGGCGAGGCCTTCGAGCGCCACACCGGGCAGGTCCGCGGCGAGGCCATAAAGCCGCTCCGCCTCCTCGATGGAGACGCCGAACTTGTTGTCCGAGGAGCCCGTCGTGATCTTGGCGTGCCCGCCCGCACCGACGTCCGGATTGATGCGCAGCACGGCCGACTGACGCCGGCCCGCACCGGAGGCGACGCGCGACAGCGCCAGCAGCTCGCTCTCGGTCTCGACGTTGACCTGGTAGATGCCCTCGCTGACGGCATAGGTCAGCTCGTCCTCGGTCTTGCCGACGCCCGAGAGCACGATGCGCGACGCCGGAATGCCGGCGGCGCGGGCCTTGCGAATCTCGCCCTCGGATACGGTGTCGGCACCGGCGCCCAGCGCGCCGAGCAGCTTCAGCACGGCGAGGTTCGAGTTGGCCTTCATGGCGTAGAAGATGTGCGCATCGAGGCCGGCCATCGCGCACGAAAAAGCCTTGTAGTGGCGCTCGATCGTCGCCGCGGAGTAGACATAGACGGGAGTGCCCACCTCGGCCGCGATGAGGGCGAGGCTCACGTCCTCGGCATGGAGCGTGCCGCTCCGGTAGGTGAAGTGGTGCATAGCCGGTCCGGTTTGATGCCGGGTCGAGCACCCGGTCTGAGTGCGGGACAGTAAGCTGGTTCAGCGCCGTTCGCCACCGGCTCCGCGGTGTCGCGGGCCGCCGGCAGAGACGGCTGACAGACAGGGCACGGGGAGAGGGATATGGCCGACAGCGAGATCGATACGCGGCTCCGACCCGACGGCATCATGGCGACGCATACCGCGATCGCTCGTCATGTCAGGCGAACACCTGCGATCGACCTCGACGCCGCCGAGCTCGGGCTCACGTCGTTCCCACTGACCTTGAAGCTCGAGCAGATGCAGCACTCGGGCTCGTTCAAGGCCCGCGGCGCCTTCGCCAGCCTGCTCGCCGGCAGCGTGCCGCCGGTCGGCGTGGCAGCGGCCTCGGGGGGCAATCATGGCGCGGCCGTCGCGTTCGCGGCCCGTGCACTCGGCATCCCGGCCCGCATCTTCGTGCCGTCGATCTCATCGCCGGCCAAGCTGGAGCGCATCCGCGCCTATGGCGCCGATCTCGCGGTGACGGGCGAGCGCTACGCCGACGCACTGGCCGCCTGCGAGGCGTGGTGCGCACAGACCGGTGCGCGCTCGATCCATGCCTACGATCAGCCGGAGACGATCCTCGGCCAGGCCACGCTCGGACGCGAGCTGGACGAGCAGTCCCCGGGCCTCGACACGCTGCTGGTGGCGGTCGGCGGCGGTGGCCTGATCGGCGGCATCGCAGCCTGGTTTCGGGGCCGCGTCCGGCTCATCGGGGTCGAGCCCGAAGGCGCGCCGTCGCTGCACATGGCACTCGCCGCCGGCCGGCCGGTCGATGCGCCACAAGGCTCGATCGCCGCGGACTCGCTTGCGCCGCTGCAGGTCGGCCGCCTGATGTTCCCTCTGGCGCGGGCATTCGTCGACCGCGTCGTGCTGGTTCCGGACGAGGCGATCCGCGAGGCCCAGCGGCGTCTGTGGGACCGCCTCCGGCTCGTCGCCGAGCCGGGCGGCGCGACGGCGCTCGCCGCGCTCGTGGCGGGCGGCTACCTGCCGGCGTCGGGCGAGCGGGTCGGCGTGCTCGTGTGCGGTGGCAACACGACCGGAATCGACCACATCCGGTAGCGGCGACGGAGTCATCCGGGCAGTAGCGCAGCGGACTGGCGAAAACACGATGGCCCCCCGGGCGTCCCGGAGGGCCATCGCCGCTCATCGTCTCACAGTATCGAGATCAGTAGCGGTAGTGGTCCGACTTGAACGGCCCCTCGTTCTTCACGCCGATATACTCGGCCTGCTCGGGGCTGAGCTTGGTGAGCTTGGCGCCGACCTTGGCGAGATGCAGCAGCGCCACCTTCTCGTCGAGATGCTTCGGCAGCGTGTAGACCTTGCGCTCGTACTTGCCGGGATTCGTGAACAGCTCGATCTGCGCCAGCGTCTGGTTGGTGAACGAGGCGGACATGACAAAGGACGGGTGGCCCATCGCATTGCCGAGGTTCACCAGGCGGCCCTGGCTGAGGAGAATGATGCGGCGGCCGGGGGCCAGCTCGATCTCGTCGACCTGATCCTTGATGTTCGTGGTCTTGTAGTTCTTGAGGGCGGCCACCTGGATCTCGTTGTCGAAGTGGCCGATGTTGCACACGATCGCCCGGTCCTTCATGGCGCGCATGTGGTCGAGCGTGATCACGTCCTTGTTGCCGGTGGCCGTCACGAAGATGTCGGCGCGCGGCGCGGCATCCTCCATGGTGACGACCTCGTAGCCCTCCATGGCCGCCTGCAGGGCGCAGATCGGGTCGATCTCGGAGACCAGCACGCGGCAGCCGGCCTGACGCAGCGAGGCGGCCGAGCCCTTGCCCACGTCGCCATAGCCGGCGACCATCGCCACCTTGCCCGACATCATGACGTCGGTGCCGCGACGGATGCCGTCGACCAGCGACTCGCGGCAGCCATAGAGGTTGTCGAACTTCGACTTGGTGACCGAATCGTTGACGTTGATCGCCGGGAACAGCAGCTTGCCCGCCTTCTGCATCTCGTAGAGGCGGTGAACGCCGGTGGTCGTCTCCTCGGACACGCCCTTGATCGACCTGGCGAGCTCGCCGAACCAGCCTTTCGGCTTCTCCTTCAACGTTTTCTTGAGGAGTGCGAAAAGAATTTCCTCCTCCTCGGAGCCCGCCTTGTCGAGAAACGCCGTGTCGCCGCCTTCCGCGCGGACGCCGAGATGCACGAACAGAGTTGCATCGCCACCGTCGTCGAGGATCATGTTGGGCATGCCGCCGTCGCCCCACTCGAAGAGCTTCAGGGTGTAGTCCCAATAGTCCTTCAGGCTCTCGCCCTTCCAGGCGAAGACGGGGATGCCCGCGGCCGCGATGGCGGATGCCGCGTGGTCCTGCGTCGAGTAGATGTTGCACGACACCCAGCGAATGTCGGCGCCGAGCGCTTTGAGCGTCTCGATCAGCACCGCCGTCTGGATGGTCATGTGCAGGGAGCCGGCGATGCGGGCGCCCTTAAGCGGCTGTTTCTGGCCATATTCGGCGCGCGTCGCCATCAGGCCCGGCATCTCCGTCTCGGCGATGTTGATTTCCTTCCGGCCGAAGTCGGCGAGGCCAATATCCTTGACGATGTAGTCGCTGGCTCGGGTCATTGGGTCCGGGTCCTTCCCGTTGTCGATATCGCTGGAGCGGGGCCCAGATGGGCGGGCAGCCGCGGCGCGGGGAGCCGTCGAGCTCACCCTGGCGCCCGGGCTCTATAGCGGGGCGATGGCGGCGGCGCAACCAAGACATAAAGAGATGTTTATATCTTTTTGATCGCTACCGCGCAGCGGCATCCGCTCGGCGCAAACCGCCGGTCGACGGCCGGCACGGTTCACAGACGGTGAATTCCCAACCCCAAGACTTATCGATCATTTTAGACGCACTGAAAAACAGACGTGGGAGGATCATGCTCGAAGCAGCGAGTGCGGGAGTTGAAGATGAGCCGAGAAGGGACGCCGGGGGCCGATTGGCAACCCCGGCCCATCGAAGATGCGAACCGGTCAGCACCAGTTCGGCGTTTCTGCGAGGACGAGGGTGGTACGGTCGCCATCCTTTTCTCGCTGACGCTCTTCCTGGTCGTGGCCCTCATCGGCGGCGCCATCGACTTCGGACGGGCGATCACGACGCGCAATCAGCTGCAGAACGCGCTCGATGCCTCGGCTCTGGCGGCCGGCCGCACGTGGCAGACCGAGAGCGATATGACCGTGGCGGAGGAGAAGGCGCGACTGTTCTTCTCGAAGAACAGCCCCTATGGCGTCAGCAGCGCCATTACCGCGTTCACGCCCGACGTCGCGCGCAACGCCATCGTGCTGCAGGCGTCAGCCAGCATCCCGGCCCCCTTCCTGTCCGGCGCCTACTCGATCGTCGACGGGCGCAACAGGCCTTTCGAGTATATCAGCGTCACGGCCTACTCGGAGGCGGCGCTGGCCGTGGGCGGCAACTCGGAGATCAACCTCGAGATCTCGATGATGCTCGACGTGACGGGCTCGATGGACGGCACCAAGATCCGCGATCTGAAGCTCGCCGCCAAGGACCTGATCGACATCGTCGTTTGGTCGGACCAGAGCGAGTACACGTCGCGGGTGGCGCTCGTGCCGTTCGCCAACGGCGTCAACCTCGGCTCGACGACGCTGGTCAACAACGTGCGTGGCGCGCTCAAGACCGGCTCCTGCACTGGCTCAAGCTCGCCCTGCACGGCCTATACGACGAGCACATCGCCCTCGAGCACGCAGTGGACCTGGGGTGCGCCGGCTGCCTACTACCAGTTCACGAACAGCTCGGGCAACTCGACGAAGTTCCGGGCCTCGTCCTATTGCGTCAGCGAGCGGATCGGCACGCAGAAGTACTCCGACGCGGCACCGACCAGCGCGGCGAACCGGGTGGGGCCGGTCTATCAGAGCGGCAACTCGAGCGAGGCCGATCGCTGCTCCCTGGTCAACACGAGCGACCTCGAGGTCAACGCCGTGATGCCGCTGTCGAGCGACAAGACGGAGCTGAAGCAGCGGATCGACAAGCTCGAGATCGCCGGGTCGACGGCCGGCCAGATCGGCACCGCCTGGGCCTGGTACATGCTGGCTCCCAATTGGGCCTACCTGTGGCCGTCCGCCAACCGGCCGGTCGCCTACAACACGGAGAAGACGCAGAAGATCGCGGTGCTCATGACGGACGGCGAGTACAATACGGCGCACTGCAACGGTGTTCTTTCCAAGGATAGCGCCAACAACGGCACGCGCATCAACTGCAACGCCACCAATGCCATCTCCGACACGCAGGCCGACCAGATGTGCGCTGCCATGAAGACCGGCACGGGCATCACCGTCTATACGGTCGGCTTCGCACTCGGCGGCAACACGACGGCGATCAACACGCTACGAGCCTGCGCCTCCGACACGAGCAAGTTCTACGAGGCTTCGGACGGCGACGAGCTGCGCCAGGCTTTCCGCGACATCGCACTCCAGATCGCGAAGCTCCGCCTCACGCAGTAGAATCTCCGCATCGCTGACCGCACAGGAAGCCGGCCCTCACGAGGGCCGGCTTCTTGCATTCCAGCCTTCCTGCAACGCTTGCCGATTGCGCACTATTCAACGCTCAGCCTAGTCTTATTCGTTACCGAGCGGCTAAAGACCAAGCTACAATTTTAGTAAAACTGGATATGATCCTCGTTGCACTCCGAAATAGCCAATATAATGCGATCAGTCCGTACTGTCTTAAGCGCTTGGTAACACCTCTTGCTGCAAAGTGCCTCCAGAATACGCAATTTGTGCAGGAGGCGTATCGTGTTTGAGTTAAGGACAGGGCGGCGCAAGGGCGCAGCCATCATGAAGCGACTAACGGCGCGGACGAGATCGTTCCGAACCGACGAGAACGGGTCGATAGCCATTCTGTTCGCGCTCACGACCTTCATGGTCGTGTCGCTGGTCGGAGGCGCCGTCGACTTCGGCCGGGCACTCACCGTGCGCAGCCAGATGCAGAATGCGCTCGACGCATCCGTGCTCGCTGGCGCACGGGTCTGGCAGACCGAGAAGAACCTCGTGCTCGCCGAGCAGAAGGCTCTGCAATACTTCAACAACAACAAGCCGACCGGTCTCGACAGCAGCAGCACGACGTTCACCTCGGACGTCGCGCGCAACGCCATCGTGATGGAGGCCAGCGGCTCGATGTACGCGCCGTTCCTCTCGGCCGCCTGGTCTATCGGCGGCACGATGACCGGGGCGCCAAGCTCGAGCTTCATCAACACCGTGAACGCCCGGGCAGAAGCACTGCTCGCAGTCGGCGGCAGCGGCGAGACGAACCTCGAGATCGCCATGATGCTCGACATCACGGGATCGATGTCCGGCGACAAGATCGTCGACCTCAAGGCCGCGGCCAAGGATCTGATCGACATCGTCGTCTGGGACGACCAGAGCGAGTACACGTCGAAGGTGGCGCTGGTCCCGTTTGCCGACGCCGTCAACCTCGGCTCGGCGGCGCTCGCCGACTCGGTGCGCGGCACGGCGAAGGCGACCTACTGCCGCACGTCGGGCTCTGCGTGCACGGGCTTTACCACCGGCTCGCCCTCCAACTCGCAATGGACGCCTGGCATTCCGGCCAAGTACTACTACTTCCAGCGTCCGGACGGCAGCTACAATACCTGGCAGCTCTCCTCCTATTGCGTGACGGAGCGGATCGGCGCCAACAAGTACTCCGATGTCGCCCCCGACAGCGCAGCCAACAAGGTGATGCCGCTCTATGGCTCCTCGTCGGCCTCGA
>JBFWQN010000222.1:0-8387 GCA_050249405.1 Hyphomicrobiaceae bacterium
CCTGACGCCCCCGTCGGCGCCCGCGACACCTGCCGCGCAGCGGCCGGCTGCGGCTCCCATGGCGCCGAAGGCGGGTGGATTGGGCATGTGGCCGTTGGTGGCCGCCGCGGGCGCTTTGGCTGTGCTCGGATGGTATTATTTCGGCCAGCAGAAGCTGGGCGTCGTCAAGGCTCCGGCGGTGCCGCAGATAGCTGTCGGCGGCCAGAACATCGCCGCTGAGCTCGGCTCGCTCGCCGAGGGCTTGCGCGGCACGCTCGGCAGCATGCAGGACGAGGCATCGGCCAAGGCAGCTCTTCCGCGTCTCCAGGCCATGAGCACCCAGCTTGCCGGCATCGGCGATAGCGCTTCGAAGCTGTCTCCCGATCTGCGCAAGACGCTCGCCACATATGCCGCGCAGCTGTTGCCGACGTTGCGGCCGCTGATCGAGAAGGCCCTCGCCGCGGCCGGTGTCGGCCCCGTGGCAAAACCTGTGCTCGACGAGATCACGCGGCGCATCGAGGCTCTCGCCCGGGCCTGATCGACACGGGGCGCGGGACGGCAAGTTTCTGCGCCCTTCTCCACGACACCGAGTTCGCGAGGGCCTCGCTTGGCCCGGGCCTCGCGCACTCTGCTGATTTGTGGTCACACCTTGGCGGTAAAGTGGCGAGCACACGCTCCCGACGGCTTGCGAGCTGCCGTCTTTCCGCGCCAACGTCGAAGCCTTGATACGATTCCGTCTCGGAAGCGCAAGGAAAGGCTCGAGCCATGTTCAAGAGAGCGCACGGGGCGCTGCTCGCACTCGCATTGCCGGCACTCGTCACTTTGACGACTGCGGCGGCCGCCAACTGCCCGGGCAATCCGAATGCGATAGGCGTATCGCGTGTCGTGGAGATCGACACCACGGGCGGTCCCGGCTTCGGCTTCGAGCACTTCAAGGACCACGATTTCCTGCGGCCGAAAGAGGTGGTGCTGACGTTCGACGACGGGCCGTGGCCAGGTCATACGCCACAGGTGCTGAAGGCGCTCGCCGACCACTGCGCCAAGGCCATCTTCTTCGTTATCGGAAAGCATGCCATGTGGCATCCGGACGTGCTGCGTCAGGTGGCCGAAGGCGGCCACACGATCGGCACGCACACGTTCTCGCACCAGGATCTTTCCGCTGCCAAGATCGACGACGCCAAGCGCAAGGCCGAGATCGAGATGGGTATCAGCGCTGCTCGCCGCAGCCTCGGCGAGCAGGCCGACAAGGTCGGCTCCTTCTTCCGCTTTCCGGCACTGCGTCATCCACCCGAGATGATGAAGTATGTCGGTGAGCGTAATCTCGGCATTTGGTCGACCGACATCGATTCCTTCGATTTCAAGCTGAAGGGCACCGACAAGCTCGTGCCTTCGATCCTCAAGAAGCTGGAAAAGCACGGCAAGGGCATCGTGCTGATGCACGATTTCCAGAAGAACACGGCGCAGGCCGCCAAGGACCTTCTCGATCAGCTTCAGGCCAACGGCTACAAGCTGGTCCAGGTCAAATCGAAGTCGACGGTGAAGTCGATCCCAGAGTACGACGCGCAGGTCGCCCTGCAGGTCAAGGGCCCCGTGAGCGCCAACGCCCGGCCGACATCGAGCGTGGTCAAGACCATCAGCGAGGCGCCGGCGGCATCGTCGAAGTAGCGGCTTCCTGCGACAAATGTGTGCAGAATGCGGTTGCGGGCGGCCTTCGGGTCGCCCGTCGCATGTCTGACACGGAAGCATGCTTGAGTATCGTCAAGGCCCGGCGCTAGAGTCGATGATGCCCTCTCGGGCGGAAGCGTTGCGCAGGGCTTATCGGATGCACAGTCAGCACATTCCGCCGGTGACGGGGCGATCGCAAACGTCGCTCGCTTCGTCACCGGGATCGTCCTACTGGTCCCATTTCCTTCCGAAGCTCGCGATCGCGCTCGGCGAAGGTTACTCTGCCGGACGATTGACCAACGATCTGGTCGCCGGCCTCACCGTCGCCATCCTCGCGCTGCCGCTGTCGATGGCCATCGCCATCGGTGCCGGCGCAACCCCCGACCGGGGGCTCGTCACGTCCGTGGTCGCAGGCTTCTTCATCTCGGCGCTCGGCGGCAGCCGCTATCAGGTCGGCGGTCCGGCAGCGGCGTTCATCGTCATCGTCGCGACCATCATTCACAACCATGGCTTCGATGGCCTGATGACGGCGACCTTCCTCGCCGGCTTCATGCTGATCGGCGCGGCGCTGCTCAAGCTCGGCACCTATATCAAGTACATTCCCGGTCCGGTGATCCTGGGCTTCACGAGCGGCATCGGCGTCATCATCGCCATTGGACAGATCAAGGATTTCCTGGGTCTCAAGGGCGATCTGCCGGCCGAGGTGCTGCATAAGCTTTCGTCGCTCTGGGAGATGCGGGGCACGTTCAGCTTTTCCGCGCTCCTCGTCGGATCGGTGACGCTCCTGGTCATCTGGCTGATGCGACTGTGGCGGCCGAGCTGGCCGGGCCTTCTCTTTGCCGTCGTGATCGCCTCGGGCCTCGCTTGGTTGCTGGGCCTTCAAGTCGATACCATCGGCACCCGCTTCGGCGGTATTCCGAGCGCACTGCCGACACCACGGCTTCCCGATCTATCGCCGGGCATGATCGGCACGATGCTGCCGTCGGCCTTCACCATTGCCTTCCTGGTGGGCGTCGAATCGCTGCTGTCTGCCGTCGCCGCCGATGCCAAGACGGGTGGCCGTCATCGCTCCAACGCCGAGGTGCTGGCCCAGGGCATCGCCAATGTCGCCTCGCCGCTGTTCGGCGGACTGCCCGCGACGGGCGTGATCGCGCGCACGGGGACGAACATCACGGCAGGTGCCAAGACGCCGCTCGCCGGCGTGTTCCATGCGGTGTTCGTTCTGCTGTTCATGCTGCTGCTGGCGCCGCTCGCCTCCTATCTGGCGCTGCCGTGCCTTGCCGCCGTGCTGCTCAACGTGTCGTGGCGGCTGATCGACTATCGCGAGGTCACGCATTTCATCACGCGTGCCCCGTTCGACGACCGGCTCGTTCTGCTCGCGACGTTGATCCTGACCGTGGTGGTGGACCTCAACGTCGCCATCGGCGTCGGATTCGGCCTCGCCTGCATGCTGTTCATGCATCGCATGTCGGAAGCCTCTGTCGCCGGTCTCGGCGAGGGGGCCCGGCTGGACGACGACATGGACGACGTGTCGAAGCCGCGCTCGGTGCTGACCGAGATGGAGCTTCCCGAGGGCATCCAGGTGCTGTCGTTGCGCGGTCCGCTGTTCTTCGGCGGCGCCACCTCGCTCGCCGACGCGCTGAAGACGGGCAAGACCTATCCGAAGGTTCTGATACTTCGGATGCGCGACGTGCCGCTGGTCGATGCCACAGCGCTCTCCGCGCTCGAGGATTTGGCGACCGATCTCGACAAGCGCGGCGGACGCCTCGTGATCGCGGGCCTGCAGAAGCAGCCCCGCGAGGCGTTGCAGCGGATGGGCCTCCTCGAGCGGCACAAGGTCGTGGTCGCCTCGAACGGCTACATGGCGCTCGAGAAGGCCAAGGACATGCTGCAGGGGTAGGTGCTGCTCCGCACTACTTTCGCGAGGTGGGGCAGGGCGGCGTCGCGAGCCGCTTGCTCATGTAGACGGCGACACCGAGCGGACCGGTCACCTCGCGCCTGTCCTCGCGATAGCCGCGGCGCCGGTAGAGCGCGATATTCGACGCCATGGCGCCGTTCGTATAGAGCCGCAGCTCCGGTAGCCCGTGGCGGCGAGCGACATCCTCCGCATGCGCGAGCAGCCGGCTTCCGAGCCCCTGCCCCTGCCGCTCGGGCTCGACGGCGACGTTGACGATCAGCAGATGGTCGGCCTCGGGCTTCATCTCGATCAGCCCGGCGTGCCTTCCCTCGATCTCGGCGAGATCGATCAGATGCTCCGTCACGGCGCGCTCGTAGTCGGCCGTCATGGGGCGCGGCTCGCGGCCGACCACCGCGACCCACTTGGCATAGGCGCGCCGTGTCGACGCGCGCACCAGGGCGGCATCGGCGGGCGTGGCCCGCCGAACGAGAAGCTCGGACATGATCGGTTCCTCAGCTCTCGACGCCGAGCATCAGGCAGAGGTTCTGCACGGCCGCGCCGGCGGCACCCTTGCCGAGGTTGTCGAGGCGCGCGACGAGCACGGCCTGAGGGTGCTTCTCGCTGGCGAACACGCGCAGCTCGAGCAGGTCGCTGTCGTTGAGCGCGAGCGCATCGAGTCGACCGCCCTTCGACGACGGGTCGTCTGCCTTCACGACCCGCACCAGCTTGCAGCCCGCATAGTGCGCCTCGAGACAGGCCTCCAGGTCGCGGGCGGAAGGCTTGCCCGGCAGCGTGTCGAGATGCAGCGGCACCGACACGAGCATGCCCTTGAAGTAGTTGCCGACGCTCGGCACGAAGATCGGCCGGCGCGTGAGGCCGGAGTAGACCTGTAGCTCGGGCACGTGCTTGTGCTCGAGGCCGAGACCATAGAGCTCGAAGAGTGGCGCCTTGCCCGTGTCGTAGCTCTCGATCATCGACTTGCCGCCGCCCGAGTAGCCGGACACGGCGTTGACGGTGACGGGATAGTCGGCGGGCATCAGGCCGGCGGCGACCAGCGGACGGATGAGGCCGATGCCGCCCGTCGGATAGCAGCCCGGGTTGGCGACCCGCCGGCTTGCTTTGACGGCGGCGGCCTGCGCCTTGTCCATCTCGGGAAAGCCGTAGGTCCAGCCCTCGGCGACCCGGTGCGCCGTCGAGGCATCGACGATGCGCGGGCTCTTGGCCCCGAGCCCGTCGGCGAGCGCGGTGGCCTCTTTGGCGGCGTCATCCGGAAGGCAGAGCACGACCAGGTCCACCTCAGCCATCAGCGCTTGCCGCGCTTTCGGATCCTTGCGCTGCTCGGTTGCGATCGAGCGCACGTCGACGGCAGGCAGCTTGGCCAACCGCTCGCGGATCTCGAGGCCAGTGGTTCCGGCTTCTCCATCGATGAAAACGGAAGGGCGAGAGCGATTGTGGCCGAGCCCGGATGTGGCGGTGGCGGTCGAGGCGGTCATGGAACGGCTCCAGGAAACGAGTGCGGAGGGGGCGCTCAGGCCGGGCACGAGGCGGTGCAAAAACGAGAAAAGCCGCGCTCGTGGCGCGGCTTCGGCGATGACGGATGCGACTGGACAGCCGTTATCGGAACCGCGCGCAAAGGCGGGTGCGACGTCGGCGGACGATGGTCGAGGCATGAGTCATACCGTTCCTTATGCGGTTGCCACGCGTTGCTGTCAATCCGCTTTGCGTTGCGCCGGCTGACCGGCGAGGCGCCGGAGAGGGCCGCATCGGGGCGGCCCTCACGGCAGGCATCAGGCGGCGTGGTGGTAGTCCTGATGCGCCATGATCCGCGCCAGAGGATCGAAGGTATCGGCCTCGGCAGCGGTCAGCGTAGGCACGCCGCTGCCGTTGTCTGATGATTGAGACTGATCCGCACAAGCCTGAGCGAGATCGTTCGTGTGGTGGCCTCGTCCGCGCCCGCCATCGTTCTGCTCCGATCCGAGGCCAGCAAGCTGGCGTCGCAGGCCGCCGAGGCTATCCTCGGCGCCGGACCCGCATTCCCCGCCGCCGGACTGTCCCGTGATCATGGCGATGATCTCGGCGATCTGCTGGACGTGAAGGGCACGCGCACCCATGCCCGCCATGCCGCAATGGTGTCCGTCGTCGGCTCCTTGCCCATTGTCGCCGGCCGAGCCTGTGACCACGTCCTGCTCGCTGCCCGTGACGGCCGGCGGCTCGAGGCCGTTCGTACCGGTGCCGCCGCTGACCGTGTCGGTGCCCGTGCCACCACTGACCGTATCGGTGCCGGTGCCGCCACTGACCGTATCCGTGCCCGTGCCGCCGCTGACCGTGTCGGTGCCCGTGCCGCCGCTGACCGTGTCGGTGCCGGTGCCACCACTGACCGTATCGGTGCCCGTGCCGCCACTGACCGTGTCTGTACCCGTTCCGCCGTCGATCGTGTCCGTGCCTGTGCCACCACTGACCGTATCGGTGCCCGTTCCGCCGTCGTTGTTGAACGCGTTCCGGTAGGCGTCGGCGATGGCCGGATGCTCGGCCAGGTCGCCGTTGAAGCCGGCGAGGTCGGTCTGCCAGTAGTTGTCCATCAGCACGCCGTGCTCGTTCATCCAGTTGGCCATGGCCTGGATGTAGGGGCCGGCGTCGTCGTCCTGCACGCCCCATTCAGAGAAGGCCGTCGGCTTGCCGTGCGCCTCGGCGAAATCCTGGTGCCACTGCAGACCGTATTGCTGCGTGACCTTGTGCTCGAAAGCCGCCTGCGGATCGGCCGGGTCCCAGGCCTTGTTGTAGTAGACGTCCATGCCGACGACATCGACATAGTCATCCCCCGGATAGGCGAGCGAAGGGTCGTAGTCGCCGCCTGCGTTCACGTCCCAGACGAATTTGAAATTGTCCGAGACCGACCGGAACGTGTCGACGAGCTGCTTGTACGCGCCGATGAACCCCTGCTCGTGGCCCTCGGCCGCCCATGGCATCCAGTCGCCGTTGAACTCCCAGCCGACGCGAACGTAGATATTGCCGTCTGCGCTGGGCTGCGAGCTGGCGAGCGCCTGCGCGGCGGCCAGGAAGCTGTCGTTGTGCGCACCGGTCGCCACCTCCTCGAGCGAGGTCCCCCAGACCGTGAGCGGCACGCCCCAGACGCGCGGAGTGCCGCTGTTCTGCCAGAGCTCCGCCGCCCACGGCACCGAGCTGTCGAAGGCAGGCCAGCTGTCGTTGTTGAGATACATGAGCACGTGATCGGCCGGCTCGCCGATGAGCTCGTTGAATTTGTCGAGGAGCGCCGGTTCGTTGCCGACGTAGACGCCGTGTTGGGTGGTAGCCATCTCTACTCCGTTTACTCGTTTACAATTCGGCTGCCGCCCCCCGGCGCAGCGAGCTCAGGCCTTGCTCGTCCTCGTCGCCCTCCTTGTTCTGCAAAGTTGCATAATTGGTGCTGCAACTCGAAAGTCGCAGAGTTTCTCGGGTCGCAGTGCTTTGGCTAAAGGCCGGTAATGGCGCGAATGTGTTCTCGGGCCTCGCCGAAACGACATCTCGACGTCCGAGACAAACCGGCGCATTTAATTGCCGAAGCGAGCTTTTCGCCTTTGGGAGGCCCTATGGACGTCCGCAATCGTGGCAGCTACGAGCTCGAGCACCGTGAGCTGGTCGCCGAGGGGCGCGATCTCAGGGTGCAGGTGCTCACTCTGGCCGCAGGCCAGCGGGTGCCCTGGCACAAGCATTCCGAGGTGACGGACAGCTTCGTCTGCCTCGAAGGCGTGACGGTGGTCGAGACGCGGCTTCCGACCCAGACGGTAGCGCTCGAGCCGGGCCAGCGGTTCGCGGTCGGCCCCGGCACCGCGCACATGGTGCAGGGGCGCGACGGAAGCCGCTGCAAGTTCATGATCATCCAGGGCGTCGGCGTCTACGATTTCATCCCGGAGAGCGGGGCTTAGAGGTCGCTAGGGCCTGCCTCAGGATCACCGCGACATGGCGCGCCTCCCGGTCGGCGCCGTCGCGGATCTGATGCCGGCACGAGAAGCCGTCGGCGGCGATCAGGTCGCCCGGCTCCGCCTTGCGCACCGCCGGCAGCAGGGCGAGCTCGCCCATCGCCATCGAGACGTTCTGCGTCTCGGCCTGATAGCCGAAGCTGCCGGCCATGCCGCAGCAACCCGACTCGATGGGCTTCACGGCGAGGCCGCCGACCAGCCGCAGTGCCTGCTCCACCGGACCGGCCACGCCGTGCGCCTTTTGATGGCAGTGCGTGTGCAGATGCACCGTTCCGTCGAGCTGGCCGAGGGGCGTCGCGAGGCGGCCGGCCTTCGCGTCGGCGACGATCAGCTCCTCGAGCATCACGGCACTGCCGGCGAGCCGCCTCGCATCCTCGCCGAGGCCCATCACTGTCAGCTCGTCGCGCAGCGTGAGCAGGCACGACGGCTCGATGCCGACGATCGGCCGGCCGGCGTCGAGGTGGGGACGCACGGCCTCGAGCAGACGCCGGGCCTCGGCGCGCGCCTCGTCGACGAGGCCTGCAGCGAGGAAGGTGCGTCCGCAGCAGACCGGCCGGCCGCCACCCGCGGGCTCGATCGGCTCGATGCCGTAGCCGAGCCGGTCCAGCACCTCGACCGTGGCGTCCAGATTGTCTGGCTCGAAGTAACGGTTGAACGTGTCGGCGAAGAGCGCGACCGAGCGCGTCGCCTCGTCCCCCCTCACCTCGATCCTCTCCCCGAGGGGAGAGGGAGCAGTGGAGTTCAGCGGAGCCGCATGGCCGTCCACTTTCCCACCGGCAGGAGTGGGAAAGGTGGCGCTCAGCGGAGCCGCGCGCACGTTCCCTCCCCCCTCGGGGAGAGGGCTAGGGTGAGGGGGCAGGCCGCGGACC
>JBFWQN010000223.1:0-8361 GCA_050249405.1 Hyphomicrobiaceae bacterium
GCTCCGCTTCAGACGCCCCCCCTCGACGTCGATGGCCTCTGTGATGACCGCGTCGAACAGCTCCCCCGAGACAGGCGTGCCCCGGTCCTCGGCTTCGACCACGTCGCTGACCAGCTCCGAGCGTGGCAGGCTTCCGACGTGCGTCGTCGCGATGCGGTCGCGTGAGAGCATGGCCCTTGGCTCCTTCTGGTTGCAGCAGCCGACTAGCCGCCGAAGTTCACCACCTGCACACGCCGGTTCTCATCGGCCAGCGGATTGCCGGTGTTCTTGGGCTGCTCCTTGCCGTAGCCGATGGCGAGCAGACGCCGCTCGTCGACGCCGAATTGCCCGACCAGATAGCGCTTGATCGCGTCCGCCCGCCGCTGAGAAAGTTTCAGATTGTAGGCATCGCCCCCCTTCGCGTCCGTATGTCCGGCCAGCAGGAAGCGCGTGCCCTTGAGGGTGTCGGACGACAGCGCCCGCCCGAGCTCGACCAGCCCTGGCACGGCTTTCGGCCCGATCTCGGCCGAGTTGAAATCGAAATAGATGGTGAGGTCGATCGCCGGCCGCTCCGTCGCGATCACCGCAACCTGCTTGCGGTCGCCGGCCGATAGGCCACGCGGCGACGTGAACAGCTTGTCGACGGCGGCCTTGTCCGGGCCCGGCGTTGCATTGGGAACGCTGAGTGTGCCAGCCCCGGCCGCGGCCGGGCTGACGGCCTGCGGAGGCGGGTAGGCTGGCGCGGCACCCGGCGCCGACAACCCTCGTGTGCGCCGTGCAGGTGCTTCGGCGCCTGCCGCACCACCCGACTTGAGCCGCTCGATGATCTGCTCGGCGGTCGGCGGAGCCTGGGCGAAGCCGGGCGACGTGGCAAGAAAAACGCTGACGAAAGCCAGCATCAAGCATGCGCATCGGGAATGCATAGTGTCGAGCCCCGGTCGAGGTTAAGAATGGACGCTGGGACGTCTGCGGTAATCTCGCATTTTCGGGATGGCCGGCCAAGAGTCCAGACACGAGTTCACACGTGCTCGTCATTGGCGTCCGGCGCTTCGCTGCGGCGCTATTCAGCGAGTTGCCGGCAGGAACGACGAGGGCTCCATGACGGACGACACGGGGGCAGCCGCTGCCAGACAACCGCCGGAGGATGCGGCGCGGCCGGCCGCCGCCGGCGGCTCCTTCGTAGCGCTGCGATCGGGACTCGTCATTCGTCACTACGTGATCGAGCACGTCATCGGCGCCGGTGGTTTCGGCATCACATACCGCGCCCGGCACGACCGGCTGAAAGCCAAGCTGTTCGCCTTGAAGGAATTTTTCCCGCGCGAGTATGCGGCCCGCGACGGCACGAAGGTGGTGAGCACGCCCGAGGGCGAGGGCATTTTCCGCTGGGGCCTCGACCGCTTCCTGAAGGAGGCCGAGGCGCTGGCCCGCTGCGAGCATCCTGGCATCGTCGACGTGGTCGACTACTTCGAGGAGAACGGCACGGCCTATGCCGTGCTCGGCTACGTCGAGGGACGCCAGCTCAACCACTGGCTCGATGCGCTCGGCCGCCCCCCTACCCAGGCCGAGCTCGACCGCATGGTCGGCCCGCTGCTCGATGCCCTCGACGTGGTTCACGCGGCCAAGCTGCTGCACCGCGACATCGCGCCCGACAACATCATGATTCGGCGTGACGGCTCGCCCTGCCTCATCGATTTCGGCGCGTGTCGCGAGGACATCCGCGAGCGCTCGCGCAAGGTCTCGGCCATCGTCAAGCACGGCTACTCCCCGCCCGAGCAGTACCACGGCATCGCCGAGTTGCAGGGGCCGTGGACGGACATCTACGCCGTCGGCGCTACGCTCTATCGGGCCGTCTCCGGCCTGCCACCCATGGATTCGAGTCGCAGGGGGGCTCTGGGTGACGGTCTGAAGCCGCTCGGCCAGATGACCGAGGTCGCCTACCGGCCCGGATTCATGTCTGCCGTTGACCAGGCGCTCCGCCTGAAGCCAGCCGAGCGCCCCCAGTCAGTGACGGAATGGCGCGGCATGCTGATGGACAAGTCCGCGCCGCCACAAGGCGACGGCCGCGACCGCCAGAGCCTTCGTCGCGACGACCCGGGCAAGAGCGGCAACACGGACGGCGGTCATGCCGCCGACGATCGGTCCAGCGAGCCGGTAGCGCCCCGCCGCGCTCCGCTCTATGCGGCAGTCGCCGTCGCCGCCCTCGCGGGACTGGGCGCGTTCGCCTGGTGGCGGTCCCCGGAGCCCATCCCTCGGCCGTCCGAGCCGAAGCCCGGTCAGAGCAAGCTCGTGGCTCCGCCGAGGACAGACGATCCAGCCAATGGTCCCATCGGTCCGCCCATCGATCCCGAGCAGGAGGCGCGGGCTGCCTGGACGGTCCTCGCATCCTCGACCGACACGACGGCGATCGAGCAATTCCTCGCCCGTCACGGTGGCACGCAGATCGCTGTTGCCGCCCGCCAGCGCCTCGCGTCGCTAGCGGACGAGCGCCGGAAGGCCGAGGCCACCGAGGCCGAGACGCGCCGCCGCCGCGAGGCAGAGCAGCGCGAGCAGGCCGCGTCCGAAGCCTGGAGTCGCCTCGCATCCGCGACGGACATCACCGCAATCGAGCGTTTCCTCGCCGAGCACAGTGACAGTCGTGCGGCCGCCCAGGCCCGCTCGCGGCTCGCCGAGCTCCGCAATGCGGACGAGGCACGCCGCCGCGCCGACGAGGTCGCCGTCCGCCAGCGCCAGCGCGATGCCGCATTCAAAGCCTGCGAGGATGCCGACGACGCCGGCAAGATCGTGGCGTGCGCCCCGGTCATCGCGGGCGACGACACCCCGGCCCGCAAGGCGTCGGCATTCCAGAGCCGCGGCAATGCTGCACGTCGCCAGGGAAATTACCCGGCTGCCATAGCCGACCTCACCCGCGCCATCGGCCTGCTCCCCGGCAACGCGCAACTCTTCAACGACCGGGGCATCGCGAGCTACCTGTCGGCGACCGATGCAGGCCGTGCCGCAGCTCTCGCCGACTACGAGGCGGCCATCCGCGCCGACATGCGCCACGCAGAGGCGCTGAACAATCGCGCCTTCGCCCTCTTGGAGGCCCGCCGCACCGTCGAGGCGCTGGCCGATGCCAACCGCTCCATCGCCGCCAACGGCGCCAACGCCTACGCCTACGACACCCGCGGCCAGATTTTGGAAGCGCTCGGCCGCCGCGACGAGGCGACCAGCGACTACGAGCAAGCCCTCCGGCTCGACCCCAACCATCAGTCGAGCAAGGACGGCCTCCAGCGGCTGCAGCGCATCCGGAAATGAACCCTGGCGCCAGCAGACCTCACACGTAGGCGATCTGACTCTGGACTGAGGTCCAAGTCGTGTACGGTAGCCACACTGCCCATCCGTTCGCGTGCGACAACAGTGACCCAGAGACATCGTTCAAGGTGATCTGTTGTCCGCTGATTTGCCCCGACAGCGAGGACGCGAATGACAACGTGTCGGCAGCGTTGAAGCCGAGCAGCTGGTCGAAATCGCCACCTACGACATCTGTTGCGTCGAAACGATAGGTATCATTTCCATCAGCGCCGTACATGAAGTCGGAGCCTGTTCCGCCGACGATCGTATCGTTCCCGCCACTCCCCGAGCCGCCATAGAGAGTGTCGTTCCCGCTGCCTCCCACCATCGATGCCGAGCCCCCGGCCGATCCGACTGCGAGCACGTCGTTTCCGTTGCCGCCAACGAGCGTGTCGATGCCGGTCACCGAGCCCGTGAAATCGCCGCCGAACAGCCAATCGCTCCCGTCGCCGCCTTCGATCGAATCCGACCCGCCGTTGCCATAGACGAACGTCGCACCCGTTCCGCCGATCACGCGATCGTCGCCCGCCCCTGCGACGACGATATCCCCGACGATTCCGGGGTCACCGGAGCCCGTTTGCACGGTGTCGTTTCCGCCTCCCGCCACGATATAGTCGAGGCCACCCCTTCCATCGAGGAAGTTGGCCCCGTCGTCGCCGAGCATGACGTCCGAAAGCGTGCCGATGCGAAGCTGGTCCGAGCCGATGGCACTTTCGAGCGCAATGAGCACGTCGTAGTTGCCGAAGCCGTCCTGCGCGAAGCCGTTGAGAAGGTCGACGTAGATTCCGGCCGGCCCTCCGGCCGCGGCATCCCCTCCGAAGTCGACGGTATCGAATCCGCCGCCACCGTCGATGGTGTCGGCCCCGTCGCCACCTTCGATCCAGTCATTGCCGGGAGCAGCGGCCTCGAGCACGGGGTCGATCGAAAGATGCAGATCGTAGGTCGCACCGGCAGGAATCGAGTCTGTTCCCGGATAGTCGCCCACCGCAAGGTAATACGTCCCCGCTGTCGAGAAAGTGTACGACAGGTAGGAATCCAGTGTGCTGGTGCTGCCGGCACCGCCTTGCGTGAGGGTCGAATCGTCCGCCGTCGTCAGGAGCGTACCCGAGGCGTTGAATAGCCGGATATACGCGTCGAACTCGTCGCCGCCGTCGATATCGAACCGGATGTTTTCGCCTGCCCAGGCTTCGATCGCGTAGTAGTGGATGCCCCCCGTGGATCTGCTCGCCGTGAGGTGCGGCCGGGTCGTCGCGCTCTCGATGTTCGCGTTCGCCGCCAGACTGAAGCCGGCGGACATGCGGACGGCCTGCTGACCGGTGGCAATGGCGGCAGGCACAGCTATCACGTCGGCAAGATCAGCCACGCCGGTGCCGAGCACGATCGTCGGTCCGTGATTGTTGGCCAGCGCGCCGTCTCCGAGCAACCGATCCGCCCCAGCGCCGCCCCTTATGCTGTCGTTGCCCCCGCCGCCGTCGATGGAGTCGTCGCCCCCGTCTCCGTCCAGGTGGTCGGCCGCTGTGCCACCGGCGATGGTATCGCGACCGGCGCCACCGCTGACCTGAGCCGATCGCGTTCCGGCTCCCAGCATTTCCGGCGCGTCGTCTCCGTAGAGCGTGAGGCTGTTGAGCCCGTCGGCGCCAGGCGCGACCGGCGTGTAGGAGGATTGCCGGTCCGCGAGCAGCATGACCCACACCCCGCCGTATTCTGCCACGCCGATCGTGTCGTAGCTGAGACCGAGCATCGCCGAGAGCGCGCCGCTGTCCGAGCGCAGCGAGGCAATCGCTGTATCGAGCGAGCCGTCGCCGGAGTAGCCGACGAGGAGCCTCGTTGCGCCGCTGGCGGCGCCTGCGCCGATGATCTGGTCGAACGAGCTCTGGAACGCCGCTCTCAAGCTCTTCCCGTTCGACCACGGCTCGGCCCAGCCCGAACTCGATTGGATGAGAACCTGGGTCGCCACGTCGAGCGGCAGGTTCTGCACGAGGTCGACGGCCTTGCGATGGGCGATGGCCGAAAGTGTCGCGTCGACGCGGAATTCGGTGCCGTCCGTTCGGTCCGTGTTGATGGCCGTCGCCAGGGCCTCCTCGCTGGCATTGAGCCCGTCACCGGCGAGGCTCCTCGGAGCCACGCTGTAGATCGCCGAGTTGAATGCCGCTCCCAGGCGGGCAGTGTCCAGGTTGAGTGCGACCTCGCCAGCCGCGACGATCTGAGTCGCGTTCGGATGGTAGCCGAGGCCGATACCCTGCGCGAGATAGTGCGCCAAGGCGCTCGGGAAGGCTCCGCCAGCCACGGCCGCCCGGGCATCTGCGTAGGTCGCGAGATAGTAATCAGGATCGAATGCCACCACACGGGCTGGATCCAAATCAGCGAGCGCCGCGATCACGGATTGCGGACCGCCGATGAAGCTGTCGTAGAAAGCCCCGACCTGCTCGGCGTACCAGTCGTCGATATAGGTGCTCCAGATGATCGACGTGCCGATTTTGGCTCCGGAGGCCGCGAGAATGGCCCCCACCGGACCGAAAACGGCTCCGCCCGCGCCGCCGACGTATCCCGCCCCGTACGAAAGTCCGAATGCAGTCGCATAGCTGACCACCTCGATGAACGCCGCCCTCGCGGGGTTCGCCGCATGGGCGACGTTGTCCACGAAATTCGCGACGTCGATGGCGATGCCGAGTGCTTGGTATCCTTTTGCGATTTTTCCGGCGACCGCAGCCGCCTGGGCCGAGTCGAGATGCTTCATGATATCTGCGAGAGCCGAGAACTTTTCGTCTTGAAAGCCGAATACACCACTGAGAATTTCGGCGATCGTATCGTCGATCCATTCGTCGGCCGCCTGGGCCGAGGTCGCAGGAGTTTCCGAGATGTATTCGGAGTAGACCGTATAGGAAACGGCGCCGGTCAAGGTGCCGATCTCCCCTATATTGACGTAGTGGGTGCCCGCAGCCAACGATACCGTCACAGAAGCATTGTCGAGAGAGCCCGGCGCTGTCGCCGTGAAACGGATGGTTCCGGGGCGGTCGACGACGACCATGAAGCTATCGGTGGGGGCCGCCTCGCTGAGGGTATCCGAACCGAGCACGCTGCTTCCGGGAAAAAGCGCACCGGCAGCGAAGGGGAAAGTAATGGGCGAGCTCGTTACGGCGATCGTGAGGTTTGGAAGGTCACGCGTCGTGAAGTTGACCGAGTCGACCGAAAAGCCCGCGTCGTCGAACGAGGTATCGACCACGGCGACGGATGACACGCCCGAGGCACTCGAGAAGCTGACGTGCTGCACGCCAAGCTGCGAGCTGAGCGACTGCCCGAGAAGCTGGCCGTTGGCGTCGTAGAAGCGGAATGTCGTGCTGCCCAGCTGGTTGAAATAGCCGGCATCGAAAGTGAGGGTCGTGGCCGGCACGTCGAATTGGAACGTCACTGGGCCCAGATAGCTCGTGTTCGCGGCAATGACAGGAGTGGCCGGTTGCGCTCCGTCGCTTACGATGACGCCTTGAAAGCGCACCGTGTTGTCGGAAAAGACATAGGTGGGATTGACCGTGCCGAGGCCGTAGCCGGCTTCAGAGAAAGAAATAAAAGTCATGTATTTACCGTCGTCTTAGGTTTGATTGATGGCATCGCCGGGATAACGACCGGCCCGTTTTTGGCAAGGTCGCGCGAGGTACTATGAAACGCTCTCGTGAGCGCGTCTCCGCGCGTGCACAAGCGGCGGACTCCGCGACCGATGCCCTGACGAAGCGGCAAGCTGACTTGGCCTGATACGGCCTATTCGATCCTTGAAACGACTGATATTCACCGACGCCCCCATGACACTCGCGCGAAGCAGCGGCTACGTGCCTGACGGGCACGCACCTCACTCCCATTGCGGCGCCTAGCCTGATCCCCCGGCGATCTGAACCGTCCACGCCTGGAGAAGCGTGGATCGACACCCGAATTCAAGCCCAATGCATCGAACGATGCAATAGGATCGTCCGACTTCATCATGGATGATTGGCGCACACGGAAGAAGTCGCTACGCACGGCGACGGCAAATTCTCTTGCTTGATCAGTCCAAAAGCACGAGAACGCACGCTTCGGCGAGAGCCGATCTGCTGACCTTTTTGATGCTCTGGAAGCACACCGCCGATGCCGGGAAAAAGCCTGATCATGGTCGGCCACGCGGCCCTCGATCGCGTCTACCGCGTCGAAGCCTTCCCGCGCGAGCCCACCAAGGTGCGTGCCATCGAGGCCATCGAGGTCGGCGGCGGCATGGCGGCCAACGCCGCCGTGACGGCAGCCCGTCTCGGGGCCAAGGTCGAGCTGTGGAGCCGCGTCGGCGACGACAACGCCGGCGCCATCGTCAAGGCGGGCCTCAAGGCGGAGCGCGTCGACACACGCCACGTCGAGAGCTTCGAGGACGCCCGCACATCCACCTCCGCGATCATCGTCGACGACCGCGGTGAGCGTCTCGTCGTCGGCATGCGCGACACCAGCATGCCGACGGGCACGAGCTGGCTGCCGCTGGAGCACGTCGCAGAAGCCGCAGTGGTTCTCGCCGACCTCAGATGGCTCGAGGCCACGCGTGTCGCCTTCGAGCAGGCCCGCAAGTCGCGAGTCCCGACGATCCTGGATGCCGATCTCGGTGCACGCGAGGCGCTGCCCGAGCTGCTGGAGCTGGCGGACTATGCCATCTTCTCCGCCCCCGCGCTGCGCGAGCTCTACCGCGACGGTGACGACCGCACGCGGCTCGCGCAGGTTCTATCCGGCGGCGCGCGCCATGCTGGCGTTACGCTGGGACGCGATGGCTACGTGTGGCTGGATGCCGATGGCACCGGCGGCGCGATCCCCGCATTCGCCGTCGATGCTGTGGATACCACCGGAGCGGGCGACGCTTTTCACGGCGCATTCGCCGTCGGGCTGGCCGAAGGCAGACCCACCGCCGATTGCGCCCGCCGGGCCGCCGCCGTCGCCGCCATGAAGTGCATGCGTCTCGGCAGCAGGGCCGGCTTGCCGACGCGCCGCGAGCTCGCCGCCTTTCTCACGACCCGGCCGTGATGGCATCGATGACGGGCCGTCTGCTCGATC
>JBFWQN010000224.1:0-8279 GCA_050249405.1 Hyphomicrobiaceae bacterium
CGAATGGTGCGATGGTGTTCGTGCCCTCCACCGATACCTTCCACGGCTTCGAGCCTCGGCCCATCGAGGGCGTCAGGAAGTCGTTGATCATCAACTGCTTGACGACCGAATGGCGCGCGCGCGAGCAGCTCTCGTTCCCGGACGCACCGATCGCGGCATGATCCAGCACGCGCCGCACGCTCACCCGCGCGCGGCGATCGCCTCTGCGATGGCAACGGCACGGCGCGCGGCGTCGCGGTGCAGAAGCTCGACCATCTTGCCATCGAGACCTATGACGGCGCGCCCCTTGTTCTCGGGAAGATCGAAGGCGGCGATGATCTTCCGCCCCCATTCGACCTCTTTCGGATCGGGCTGAAACACCGCGTTGGCAGGGCCGGCCTGGTCCGGATGGATGATGGTCTTGCCGTCGAAGCCCAGCATGCGGCCCTGCAGGCACTCGCGGCGGTAGCCTTCCATGTCGCGGAAGTTGTTCCAGACGCCGTCGAGCACGTCGAGGCCGTAGGCGCGCGCCGCCGTGACGCTCGCCGAAAGCCAGTAGAGTGCCGCAGTGCGATGCTCGTCGAGGCCGATGCGCGTCTCCTTGACGAGATCGTTGAGCCCGACGACGAGGCAGGCGAGGCGTCCGCCGGGGCGTCGCGCCGATCCCGCGATCTCAGCCAGATTGAGAATGCCGACCGTGGTCTCGATCATGGCCCAGATGCGCATCGCCTCGGGCGCTCCCCCGCGCCGCATCAGATCGGACAGGCGATCGATGTCGGCGGCGCTCGATGCCTTTGGAACGAGCACCGCGTCGGGCCCTGCCGCGGCGGCGGCCTGCACGTCGTCCGCTCCCCAGGGCGTATCGAGGCCGTTGACCCGGATGACGACCTCACGTGCGCCGAATCCGCCGGCCTTCACCGCGGCGCAGACCTGCTCGCGCGCCGTCTCCTTGGCGTCCGGCGCTACCGAGTCCTCGAGATCGAGGATCACGGCGTCGACGGGGAGCGAGCGTGCCTTCTCGATCGCCCGGGCGTTCGAGCCGGGCATGTAGAGGACGCTGCGGCGCGGGCGAATGGTCATGGTGCTTTCCCTGATGATGCGCTCGTCTTCCGCACCGATGCCACGGCAGGCAGGAAAAAGAAATTGCGCCCGCTCAAGCCATCGGCCTTCCCACGTGCCCCGCCGTGCGCCAAATTCGCGGCATGCCTCAGCGGATAGCGGACATCGTGATCGTCGGCGGCGCGGCAGTCGGCAGCGCCATCGCCTACTTCCTGAAGCGCGATGGCTTCGGCGGCCGGCTCGTCGTGGTCGAGAAGGATCCGAGCTACCAGTGGTGCGCCTCCGGCCGCGCCGTGGCCGGCATCCGCCAGCAGTTCTCGACACCCGAGAACATCCGCCTGTCGCAGTTCGGCGTCGGCTTCTTCAAGTCGATCAAGGCCGAGCTCGGCCCCGAGGCCGACATCGCCTTCCGCGAGCGCGGCTACATGATCATGGCGAGCGCCGAAGGCCGCGCGACGCTCGAGGCCAATGTCAGGCTGCAGCGGAGCCTCGGCGCCGACGTCGAGCTGCTCGAGCCCGGCGCGATCGAGAAGCGCTTCCCCTGGCTCTCCGTCGAGGGGCTCGGCGGCGCGGGCTGGGGTCGATCGGGCGAAGGCTGGGTGGACCCGGCCTCGCTGGTGCAGCTCCTGCGCAAAGGCGCCATCGCCCGGGGCGCGGACTATATCGCCGACGAGGTCGTCGGGATCGACGCCGCAGGCGGCCGCATCGAGGGCGTGCGGCTGGCGAGCGGCGAGACCATCGCCACCGGCACCGTGATTTGCGCGGCCGGCTGGCACTCGGCCAAGGTGGCGGCGATGGCCGGCCTCGACATTCCGGTGCGGCCGCGCAAGCGCTACGTGTTCGTGGTGGACTGCCCGACGCCGCTGCCGGGCGCAGGGCTGATGATCGACCCGTCCGGCCTCTATTTCCGCCCCGAGGGCACGACATTTCTCACCGGCATCGCACCGCCGGAGGATCAGGATCCAGACGCCGAGGATTTCGACATCGACCACGCGCAGTTCGAGGCCGAGATCTGGCCGCGCCTCGCCGCCCGCGTGCCCGCCATGGAGACGCTGAAGGTCAAGAGCGCCTGGTGCTGCCACTACGACGTCAACACGCTCGATCACAACGCCATCCTCGGCTGTCACCCCGAGCTGCCGTCGTTCGTTTTGGCCTGCGGCTTCTCCGGCCACGGGCTGCAGCATTCGCCAGGCGTCGGCCGGGCCATCGCCGAGCTTGTCCGCTACGGCCGCTACCGCACCATCGACGTGACCCGCCTCGGCTTCGATCGCGTACTGCGCGACGCGCCGCTCCGCGAATCCAACGTCTACTGAGGCGCCGCAACCCTTGGCCCGCGTGCTCGCCATCTCGTCCCAGGTCGCGCGCGGCGCGATCGGCCTCTCCGCTACGGTGCCGGCCCTTCAGGCGCTCGGGCACGAGGTGATCGCGCTGCCGACGATCCTCCTGTCCAACCATCCCGGGCATCCGCGCGTCGCCGGCGAGCGGATGGCGCCGGAGCTGATTGCGCGCATGCTGGACACGCTTGCCGCCAACGGCTGGCTCGGTGGCATCGATGCGGTGATGACCGGCTATCTGCCGAGCCCGGAGCATGTCGCCGTGGCGCGTCGCGCCGTCGAGCAGGTGCGGGCCGCCGCGCCGGCCGCCACGTACCTGTGTGATCCCATCCTCGGCGACGAGCCGAAGGGCCTCTACATCGCGGCCGAGGCGGCGGAGGCCATTCGCGCGGAGCTGGTGCCACTCGCCGACGTGCTCAAGATGAACCGCTTCGAGGCCGGATGGCTGTCTCGTCGGGCGGTGTCTGACGGAGCGAGCGCGGCCGCGGGGGCGACCGCCAGCGGCTGGCGCACAGCGATCGTCACCTCGCTCGCAGGACGGAACGTCGCCTCGATCGGCAATGTGCTGATCGAGGCAGGATGCATCACGGCCGACCGGCAGGTGGCGGCGCGCACGATCGTCCAGAAGGGCACCGGCGACCTGCTGGGCGCGCTCTGGCTCGGACACCGCTTGCATGGCATGACGGCGGCGGCGGCACAGGCGCGGGCTGTCGAGGGCGTCGAGCTGGTGCTCGCCCGCAGCGTTGGCGCCGACGAGTTGCAGCTCGCAGCCTGCCTCCGGGAGCTCGGCGCATGACCGGTCCGGCCTGGGTCGCGGGCGCCGACGGCTGCCCTGCGGGCTGGCTCGTCGTGCTCCTCGACGTGAGCGGCGTCTCGGCCCCGAAGGCCAGCATCGTGCCGGCGTTCGCCGAGATCCTGGAGCTTCCGGAAAAGCCGCGCGTCATCGCCATCGACATGCCGATCGGGCTTCCCGAAAGAGCGGGCATCGGCGGCAGGGTGCCCGACGTCGCCGCCCGCGCCGTTCTCGGCCGGCGCCAGTCGTCGGTGTTCGCCGTGCCGTCACGGGCCGCCGTGATGACCCTCGACTACCGCGAGGCCTGTGCCGTCGCGCTCGCCACCTCGGACCCGCCGCGCAAGATCGCCAAGCAGGCGTTCAACCTCTTTCCGCGCATCCGGGAGATCGACGCCCTGATGACGCCCGAGTTGCAGCAGCGCGTCGTCGAGTGTCATCCCGAGGTGGCCTTCTGGGCCATGAACGGCAGCTTGCCGCTGGACGAGCCCAAGAAAGTGAAATCCCGCCCCTTCGAGCCTGGGCTCGCGCTGCGCCGCCGCCTGTTGCGGAACGCTGGCTTTCCCGTCGCGGCGTTCGCCGAGATGCAATTCCGAGCGGCCGACGCCGGCCCCGACGATCTGCTCGACGCCTGTGCCTGCGCCTGGTCCGCGGCGCGGGTGCTTTCTGGGACGGCGCTCACATTCCCTGAGCAGCCGCCGCTCGATGCCCGCGGATTGCGGCAGGAGATCAAAGCCTGAATGCGGCACGCCGCTTCACCAATGCACAACCATGCGTGCTCACCTTCCAGCAAGAGGCTTCGCGTAGCGTCGAGGCGCTATTCGAGCGGAGCCCGGGCCCGATGATGGAATTCCTGTCGCAGCTGATCGCCTTCCTCGCGCATATCCTGCTCTCGCTGCTGCTGGTCGGCGTATTCCTGCTCGCCTACGTGCGCACCACGCCGCACCAGGAGCACGAGCTGATCCGCAAGGGCAACGCGGCGGCAGCCCTCGGGCTGATGGGCGCGCTGATCGGCTTCGCGCTGGTGCTGTCGCGGGCCATCGTCGTCTCCCACGGCGTCGGCGAGACGGCGCTCTGGGGCCTGATCGGCCTCGTGGTGCAATGCGCCGGTCATTGGGCGCTCGCCCGCTATCTGCCGCGCCTCTACGCGGCCATCGAGGAGGGCGACCTCGCCGCCGGCATCATGAAGGCGGGCGTCGCCATCACCCTCGGCCTCCTCAACGCGGCGAGCATGACGCCATGAGCCGGCCGCGCTGGCGCTCGAAGGCCGTGGACCTCGTGCTTCTCGGCACGGCGGGAAGCCTCGCCTCGCTGCTCGGCGGCTGCTCGGGCTCCGGACCGTCGACGACCTACTCCAACGACTACCACCGCAACGTCTATGCCTCGGCTGCCGACTGCGCCAGGGACTACGGCGCGGCCGTTTGCGCTGCGAAAGGCACCGAGCGCTTCTCGCAATACTTGGGACCCACCTACCGCGTGGTGAGCGGCATCCCCGCCCCCTGCCACTCGAGCGATCCCGGCCCCGGACGGCTCGCGGCAGCCTCGCCGCGCACGAGCGTCGAGCGCGGCGGCTTCGGCCCCAGTTGCTCCCGCCGCTCCACCCGACGCTCCTGGAGCACGAGCTCCTGGGGCGGGTGAGGCCTTGTGGCAGCCTGCACCCCTCGCCGGCATGCCTGCGCCCCGTCTGCCTCGCTACTCTGGGATTGCCTGCAATTCAAAACCAGCCTTGAGCAGCGGGCTCATGGGAACCGCGAGGGGATCGAACCACTTGGAGTAGAGCTGAGCTGCCTCGCCGGAGCGGAAGGCTCGCGCAAGCGCCCGGTTCACGGTCAAGCGAAAGTCCGGATCGTTGCGGCGGATCATGACGCCATACGGATCGTACGTCAGGAACCTACCGACAACTTCCAGATCCTTCTTTTTTCCCGACTTGGCGAGCAGGCCGAAGAGCACGATGTCGTCGGTCGCGAATGCATCGGCCTTCCTGGCCTCGAGAGTTGCGATCCCTTCGGCATAATCTTTGACGACGACGAGCTTGCCGCTTTTCACTTTGCCAGCATCGACCAGGGCCTTGATGGCCTTCTCGTTCGTCGAGCCGCCGACCACAGCGATCGATTTCCCGGCGAGCCCCTCGACGTCTTTTATCTTGCTCGACTTCCAGGTCAAAAGCCGAGTGCCAGTCGTGAAATAGGTCGCGGAGAAATCAACTTGCTTCTGGCGCGCGAGCGTATTCGTCGTTGAGCCGCATTCGAGGTCGACGCTGCCGTCCAGAACCATTGGAATACGGGTCTGAGCATTGACCACCGCATACTTCACCGTGACGTCCGGCTTTTCGAGAGTGGCCTTCACTTCTTCTACGATTTTCAGGCACAGATCGATCGCATAGCCGACCGGCTGCTTGTTGGCGTCGAGGTACGAGAAGGGTGAGGAGGCCTCGCGGTGACCGATGGTGATCGTGCCCGTATCTTTTATCTTCTTGAGGGTTCCGGCGAGCTCCTGAGCCGATGCAGGGAGTGAGATAGTAATCAGTGCGGCCAGAGCCGCCGCACCCCATTTCAGATTACCTGAGCACCATGAGATTGTCGGCATCCACTTGTCCTTCCGTTGGCTCTTCATCTAACGATCGGCGCGGAAATGACCGGGGACATTGAGAATAATCAATCTTGCAGCTGCCCTTGATCACTGGCAACATCAAGTAAAGAAAATATCGGGTCTCACCATCGATACTCATGCGACTGATGAGATTTCGACTGATGGACCATATGCATTTCGACCGTCACCCCGATCAGTAAAAACTGAGGCCGATCGGCGGCGTGCTGGGCGCGCTGCCGGGCTCTCGACGTCTGGACTGTCCGACCCTCGACAGTCCCGCCTTCGACCCTGGCCAGGCGGCACACGCCCCCTTACCCTCGTCCCATGCAGCGAATCACGCTCGAGCCCCGCCCCGATTGGCGCAGGAAGCTGGCCGACCTCGGCATGGACCTCGACACGGGGCGCGACGAGGCACCGGCCTCTCCCTATTGGGCCGAGGATGCGGCCTACGTGGTCGAGCCCGGGGCGATCGAGAGGCTCCACGTCGAGGTGGACGAGCTCGCCACCATGATCGAGGCCGCCGTCGAGGACGTGATCGCAAAGGGCCGCTTCGCCGAGCTGGGCATCCCTCCGGCCCTCGGCGAGCTGGCCGCCGCGAGCTGGGAGGCGGACGAGCCGTCGCTCTACGGCCGCTTCGACCTCAGGTGGGACGGCAAGGGGCCGGCCAAGCTGCTGGAATACAACGCCGACACGCCGACGGCGCTGTTCGAGGCATCGGTGGTGCAGTGGCACTGGCTCGAGGAGTGCTTCCCTGGCGCCGACCAGTACAATTCCATCCACGAGGGGCTGATCGAGACGTGGCGGCGCTGGCACGCCGAGAAGCGGTTAGGCTCGCTGCACCTCGCCTGCGTGCCGGAGGACGACGACGACCTGATCACCACGGCCTATCTCCAGGATACGGCCGTGCAGGCGGGGCTGCCCGCGCACCTGATGGACCTGTCCGACCTCGGCTGGGACGGGCAGCGCTTCGTCGATCTGGAGCTGCGGCCGGTCGAGTCGCTGTTCAAGCTCTACCCGTGGGATTGGCTGGCCGAGGAGCCGTTCTTCGAGCATGTCGCGCGGCGCAGCGTGCGCCTGATCGAGCCGGCGTGGCGGGTGATCGCCGCCAGCAAGGGCATTCTTGCGGTTCTGTGGGAGCTTTTCCCGGGCCATCCGGGCCTGCTGCCGGCAAGCCTCGATCGACGCGCCATCGAGGGCCCCGCGATCCTGAAGCCGCTATTCGGCCGGGAAGGCGCGTCCATCGCCATCGACGACGGCCGCGGCGTCAGCCCCGTGCGCACGGCAGGCCCCTACGACGACATGGCCACGGTGGCACAGGCGTTCTTGCCGCTTCCCGAATTCGACGGCTGGCATCCCGTCATCGGCGCCTGGATGATCGGCGGCGAGGCGCGGGGCATCGGTATCCGCGAGGAGCGCGCGCTCGTGACGGGGCGGGGCGCCCGCTTCGTTCCGCACCTCATGCGGGCCTCACGCTGAAAGGGCGGAGGGGCCGCAGCCGCCTCCGCCCATGACTGTTGCCGACCTCGCGAGGCCTAGCGCCGATCGACGATGGCCACCACGCGCCGGGTGCTCGGCTCGACGATGGCGATCCGGTCGGGCGACAGCGCTACGTAGCGGCAGCCGTCGAGCCGATCGAAATCCCTGCGCAACCGTGTCGGGAAGACGTGCAGCTCGACATTGCCAGGAAGGTCGATGCCAACGCGGAGATCCGGCAACGGCTGCGGACGCAGAGTCTCGATCTCGGTCAGAAGGCGCCGCTGCTGCGCCTCGTTGAAGCTGACCTCGCACGACGGTCCGCGACCGCCTTCTCCGCCCCCGCGGCCGGACGCGCTGCTGCCGGACGAGGCATAGACGACGCCCGTATCGTCATCGACATAGGCCACGATCTCGTAGGTCTGCGGGTCGACGATGCAGTAGCGGTCGCCGATCCACGCATAGCGGTAGCCACGATAGCGAGGCGCGAGATCGACCACGAACGACGGCACTCTGTAGTAGCTCAGCGTCCGGGGCAGCCGTCGCCCGATCGCGATGTCGACGTTCACGTTGGTGTGGTGGCGGACGTGCTGGCGATCCCGCCTGAACACATCGCGAACCTCTCGCCGCTGCTGCTCATTCCAGTTGGCGGGCTCGCTCGCGACGGTGTTGCCGTCTCGACCCTGGCCAGCTTGCGGGCCGCGTTGCTTGTCTTGGGCCTGCCGGTTTTGCTGGTCCTGGCGCTGCTTGTCCTGAGCCTGCCGGTCCTGCCGGTCCTTCTGCTGCTTGTCCTGAGCTTGCCGGTCCTGCCGGTCCTTCTGCTGCTTGTCCTGAGCCTGACGGTCCTGCCGGTCCTTCTGCTGCTTGTCCTCGGCCCGCCGGTCCTGCCGGTCCTTCTGCTGCTTGTCCTGAGCCTGACGGTCCTGCCGATCCTTCTGCTGCTTGTCCTCGGCCTGCCGGTCCTGGCGACCCTTATGCTGCTCACCTTGAGCTTGCCGGCCCTGCTGGTCCCCACTCTGCCGGCCCCGCTGAGCCTCTCCTCGCCCGCTGCCGCG
>JBFWQN010000225.1:0-8270 GCA_050249405.1 Hyphomicrobiaceae bacterium
GCGCTGGCCAACCGAGCGCGGCCGGTCCACCCTGCACCCGGGTCAGGAGCTGCGGACGGCGGCTCGCCTCGCAGCTCTGCCGCGCCGCCGAAGCCGGGTTGCCGCTCTGGCTGGTGCGGCGCTCGTCGCCACTCCGTTCAACGTGGAGAAGCACAATGGACGTCGCAAGCCTGCTGATCCATCTCGCGAGTGGGGCTCTCGGAGGCAATCTCGCCGGCTCGCTGATCAGGAGCCTCAGCCTCGGCACACTCGGGAACGCTGTTGCCGGCATCGTCGGTGGAGCGCTCGGCGGCCAGATTCTGGAGCGAGCGATGGGCGTCGCGCCCGGTGCCGCCGCCGCGGCGGCAGGCCCGGATGCCGGAACCATCGTTACCCAGATCGCCGGTGGCGGCGTCGGCGGGGGCCTGCTGATGCTCGCCATCGGCATACTGACCAGACTCTTCGCCAAGACGTGACCGGTGCGCTCGGCAGCGGACTCACGCCTCCTCTTGCAGCCTGATCGCCTTCGGTCCTTTGCCGTGCTTGTCGGGCTCCGTCTCGAAAGAAACGCGCATGCCCTCGTCGAGGCCAGGCAGGCCCGAGCGCTCGACAGCGGTGACGTGGACGAACACGTCCTTGCCGCCCAAGTCGGGGGAGATGAATCCGAACCCCTTCGTCTTGTTGAAAAACTTCACCGTTCCGGTCTGCCTCATGCGCTGCCTCCAGGGATCGTGCGGGGCGTCGCCAGTGCCGGGTGGCGCCGCATGTCGGAGCGCGGCGTGCCGTTCGTCTTCAAATCAGCGTTGAATGTCGCCTATCGCCGATGCCGGCGCGCCAATCATCCAACGGCCCTGGCATGAGAAAATATCGGCCAACCCTTTGGGGCGTGCAAGACTACACCGTCCAGCAGAGCGCGGCACCAGGGCCCGGACTTGGGACGGGGCCGTCTGGCGCCGGTCAGTACCGGTCGGGCACGTAGAGCTCGGTCGGCAGCTCTTTCCGTGCGTAGTCGGGATGGCGCGTCCGATCAGGCAGCGAGACGGGAGCGTGCTCGACCTCGCCGTAGGGGATCTGATCGAGAAGATGCGCGATGCAGTTCAGACGCGCCTTCTTCTTGTCCACGCCCTCGACGATCCACCAGCGCGCCTCGGGAATGCTGGTGCGCTCGAGCATCTCCTCCTTGGCCTTGGTGTAGGCCTCCCAGCGCCGCCGCGACTCGAGGTCCATGGGAGACAGCTTCCACTGCTTCATGGGGTCCTTGATCCGCATGGTGAAGCGCAGGTGCTGCTCCTCGTCCGTGATCGAGAACCAGTACTTGATGAGGATGATGCCCGAGCGGACGAGCATCGTCTCCCATTGCGGCGTCGTACGGAAGAACTCCTCGACGTCCGCCTCGCTGCAGAAGCCCATCACGCGCTCGACGCCCGCCCGGTTGTACCAGGAGCGGTCGAACAGCACGATCTCGCCGGCGGCCGGAAGATGGGGAACGTAGCGCTGGAAATACCACTGCGACTTCTCGCGGTCGGTCGGCGCCGGCAGCGCGACCACACGGCAGACGCGAGGGTTCAGGCGCTGCGTGATGCGCTTGATGACGCCGCCTTTGCCGGCCGCGTCCCGTCCCTCGAAGACCACCACCACCTTGAGCTTCTTGTGCTGGACCCAGTCCTGCAGCTTGACCAGCTCCGACTGCAGGCGGAACAGCTCCTTGAAGTAGAATCGTCGATCCAGGCTGCCGGGTCTGTCGCTATCGAGCGACCGGTCGCCGAGGAGCTGGTCGAGCCTTTCGTCGTCGAGCTCCATCTCCAGCTCCTCGTCGAAGCTGTCGATGATCTCCGCCTCCATGGCCTCGTGCTCCGGCTGCAGGACCGGGGCCACCGCGGCCGGCTTTGCGGACGCAGATCGCTTCGTGGCCGCGGGACGGCGACGGGCAGGAGTGGGAGAAGATTTACGGGTCATCTGGGCCTCGTGGCGACGGGACCGCCTCTGGCCAGCACATGACTGCGCCTTCGCTGCAGAAATGTGACAACGGCGCTGACACCGGAGCCCTTGGTTAGGTTAGCCGGAGCCCTCAGCCTCCCGCGATCTGGGGCAGGATGTGCACGTCACTCGCCTCGCCGATGGGCTCGAGCAAGGTGTCCTGGTAGATCTGGCCGTCGATGGCGACCGCGAGGCCATCCACGAGGTGGGGGGCGAGCTCCGGGAACTGCTCGCCGAGCCGCGCAAAAAGCTGGCGGATGTTGCGCGCCTCGACCTCGAGCTCGGTGACGCCGCCCGTGTACTGGCGCAAGTTGCCCATGAGCACGACGTGGGCCATTCGAGCGCTTCCTTCTCGTGTCGTTACGATTGAGGAAGGTGCAGCCGACGATCGGCTGCACCATTCCCGAGATCAGGTCGTCAGCCAGCCGAACTCCTGCTGCTTGCGGCCGGCATTCGGATGCAGCTTGACGTTGACCAGGGCCGGGCCCTTGAAGGCCATCGCCTCGGCGAGCGCCGACTTGAGGTCCTTCGGGTCCTCGATGAAGAAGCCCTTGCCGCCGAAGGCCTCGAGCATCTTGTCGTAGCGTGCGCCGTAGATGAGGGCGCGCGGCGGATTGTTGTAGGGGTCCTCGGGATACTTCTCGGTGCCCGAGCCGATGCCGCCGTTGTTCAGGATCACGATCTTGGCCGGCATGTTGTAGCGGCAGATGGTCTCGAACTCCATGCCCGAGAAGCCGATCGCCGAGTCGCCCGACACCGAGATGACCGGACGGTCCGGGTGGACGGTGCAGGCGGCGACGACGAAGCCCATACCGATGCCCATCGTGCCGTATGTGCCGGCGTCGAGCCTGAGGCGCGGCGCGGCGTTCGGCAGCTGCGTGCGGCCGATGTCCATCGTGTTGGCGCCCTCGCCGACGATGATGGCATTCTTCGGCGCCCAGGCGGCAATGTCCTTCAGTGCACGGTAGTAGTTGGTCGGCGCCGAGTTGTCGTCGATCTGCGGCTGGATCTGCTTGGCGTTCTTGGCGGCTGCCTCGGCGATCTGCTTCCGCCAGGGCGTGCCCTCGGCGTAGAACCACTGGCGATTGCGCAGCGTCGCGTTGAGCTGGCCGACAATCGCCTTGCCGTCACCGACGAGGGCGACCTCGGTCGGCACGTTCTGGCCAATGGCCTCGGGCGCGATGTCGAGCTGGATGATGCGCACGCCCTTCTTGAAGCGCGGCTGCTGGCCGTAGTGCATAATCCAGTTGAGGCGGGCGCCCATCACGAAGATGACGTCGGCCTCCTTGAGCGCCGTCGAGCGGGCCGCACCCACCGACAGAGGATGGTTGTCGTCGAGCACGCCCTTGCCCATCGGCGAGGCGAGGAACGGCAGCTTGGTGCGATCGATGAAGGCGCGAACCTCGTCCTCGGCACGGCTCCAGGCCATGCCCTTGCCGACGATGACGAGCGGCTTCTCGGCCGACTGCAGCGCGGCGAGCGCCTTCTCGATGTCGTCCTGCATGGCCATCGAGCGCGGCGGCTCCATAGACTTCGGCGGGAAGTGCAGCTCGCTCTCCTCGATCTCGCCCTTGATGATGTCGTCCGGCATGTCGAGGTAGGTAGCGCCCGGGCGGCCGTAGATCGAGTTGCGGACGGCCATCTCGACGTAGAACGGAATGCGGTGCGTGTGCTCGACCGCGTGCGCGAACTTGCAGAACGGCGAGGCGATCTGGACCTGGCGCTCCTCCTGGAAGCCGCCCATGCCGTTCTGGTAGGTGGGCGAGGCGCCGCCGATGCCGATCATGGGCCAGCAGTTCTGCTGGGCATTGGCGAGACCCGCCAGCATGTGCACGACGCCCGGGCCCGACACCGTCAAGCAAGCGCCCGGCCGGCCGGTCATGTAGCCGGCCGCCTGGGCCGCATAGGATGCGGTCTGCTCGTTGCGCATGCCGATGTACTTGATGCCGGCTTTCTGCGCCTCGGCGGCGATGTTCTGCACGGGAAATCCGACGATCCCGAACATGTACTCGACGCCCTGCTCCTTCAGGCTTCGCGCCATGATCTGCGCGCCATTCAATTTGGCCATGTCGTCTCCTCCTGTTGCAGGCGTTCTCCGACGCTGCAGCGTCACGTCTCGTGCTCTCGGGAACCCCTGACTGGAACGATGGCACACTTTCTCGTCGGAGGGGAACAGGCTCGCCGCAGCAGCGGCCTGGACGTGCTGCCGGCTCGCGCTAAGCTTCGCCCAATCAGCCATAGAAGGCCCCGCCCATGCCCGCCCCGGATGCGCCGTCCCTGAAGCTGCTACTTTCAGCGCACGCCATGCGGGTCTGGGGCGAGCGCATCCTGGCAGCCGTACCCCCCGGGTCGCTGTCCTTCGTGACGGCCGAGGAGGCGATCGCGGCAGGTGGCACGTGCGATGCGACGATCGCCTTCATGACGCGCGAGGTGACGGGAGCCTCGAGCAAAGGCAACGCAACGCCGGAGCTGCGCAATTTCGCCAAGGTGCTCCGCGCCTCACCAGGCCTGCGCTGGCTGCAGATCCACCCGGCCGGTGCCGAGCTACCGATCTACCGGGAGCTGCGCGCACGCGGGGTGAAAGTGACAACCGCCTCGGGCGCCACCGCCGTGACCGTGGCGCACTCCGCGCTCGGCGGGCTGATCGCCATCAACCGGCGCTTTCCCCTGCTGGCCGACGCCCAGCGCCGGCATGCCTGGGAGCCGAGGCTCGGCGAGCGGGCGCCGCGCGACCTGAAGGGGCAGACGGCGCTCGTGGTGGGTCTCGGGCCCATCGGGCAGAACCTGGCGCCGCTGCTCAAATCTCTGGGTCTGCGCGTGATCGGCGTTCGCCGCGAGGCGTCGTCCGTGCCGCCCTGCGACCGGACCATCACCTATGCCGAGATGCATGCCGTCCTGCCGGAGGCGGACGTGCTGGTCCTCTGCTGCCCGGCCTCGCCGATCACGCGGGGCATCGCCAATGCATCGGCTTTCGCCGCCATGCCGAAGGGCTCGCTGGTCGTTAACGTGGCGCGCGGCGAGGTGGCGGTGGAGGCGGACCTCATAGCGGCTCTGGCGAGCGGGCACATCGCCGGAGCTTTTCTCGATGTGTTCGAGAAGGAGCCGCTGGATCCGGCCTCGCCGCTCTGGGAGATGCCGAACGTGATCGTGACGCCGCACACGGCGAGCCACTCACTCGGCCAGAACGAGGCTATTTTCGATATCTTCCTCGACAATCTGGCACGATGGCGCGCCGGGCGCGATCTGCGCAACGATGTCGACCGGCTGGGTTGAAAGAAGAGGGGGCGAGGGAATGACTGCAAGCATCGTCGGCACGTGGCGGCTGGTGAAGGCATCGGCCACATACGAGGACGGAACGCCAGCACCTGCGCCGTATGGAGGCGTCAAGGGCATGGGGCGCGTCACCTTCAACGGCGACGGCCGCATGATGGCCGTGCTGTGCGACGGCCGAGCGGAGATGCCGGCAGGCGAGACACGCGAGTACAATTCCTATTGCGGCAACTTCACGTTCGACGGCTCGCGCCTCGTCACGCGCGTCGATGCGGCCTCCGACGGCCAGCGCCTCGGCGGCGATCAGGTGCGGGATGTCCGCTTCGAGGGCGCGCTCATGGTCTTGAGGCCCCCCGTGCGCCAGGTCGGCGTCCGCCGCATCCAGCGCGAGCTGTGGTGGGAGCGCATTGCCGACGTTTGATGTTGCACTGCCGCCTCGGCCGACATCTGCCGGTTAACGCAGCAATCGGTGTGCGTGGAAAACCGGCTTGTTAAGTGCCAGCGCGCATGCTGCAATGCAGCAACAACGCTGCGCAAACCGGAACACCGATGCAGTATCATGCCTATGAGATGGCTCACGCCTTCGTCTCGCCTTTTCGCCTCGCCGCGAAAGGCATCAGACAGTCTCTAGACCTGCCCTGGAACATGTTTGGCCAGACGATCCCAGGGCGCCACATGGCGGCAGCGATCGACGTCTTCGACAAGATCACGCGTCGCTATGCCAAGCCCGAGTTCGGCATCTCCGAGACACGCATCCACGGCTTCCCGGTGCCTGTGCGCGAGGAGGTCGTGCTCGAGAAGACCTTCTGCAATCTGCTGCATTTCGATCGTGACGTGCGTGTGATCGGCAAACGCTACGATCCGAAAGTGCTGCTCGTCGCGCCGATGTCAGGCCACTACGCGACGCTGCTGCGCGGCACCGTCGACGCCATGATCCAGGAGCACAGCGTCTACATCACGGATTGGAAGGACGCCCGCGACGTCCCGATGGCCATGGGACGCTTCGATCTCGACGACTTCATCGACTACATCATCGACTTCGTCGAGTTCCTGGGCCCGAATACGCACGTGATCGCCGTCTGCCAGCCGTCGGTGCCGGCGCTCGCGGCAACGGCCGTCATGGCAGCCCGCGGCAGCAAATGCCAGCCGGCCTCGCTGACGCTGATGGGCGGCCCGATCGATACGCGGCGCAACCCCACCGTCGTCAACGAGCTCGCACGCAAGCGCCCGATCGAGTGGTTCGAGCGCAATGTCATCAACTATGTGCCGTTCCCGAACCCCGGCTTCATGCGCAAGGTGTATCCGGGCTTCATCCAGCTCACCGGGTTCATGACCATGAACCTGGAGCGCCACACCAGCGCGCACCTGGAGCTCTTCCGCAACCTCGTCAAAGGCGACTGCGATTCGGTCGACGCCCACGCGCGCTTCTACGACGAGTATCTGGCCGTGATGGACCTCACCGCCGAATTCTATCTGCAGACGGTCGAGACCGTGTTCCAGCGCCACGATCTGCCCGACAAGCGGCTCCGCCACCGGGGCGAGCTGGTGGACTGCTCCGCAATCCGCAAGACGGCACTGCTGACCATCGAGGGCGAGAAGGACGACATCTGCGGACTAGGCCAGACCGACGCCGCTCACGACCTGTGCTCCAACGTCGCCGTCGACGAGCGCTACAACTACGTGCAGTCGGGGGTCGGCCACTACGGTGTCTTCAACGGCACCCGCTGGCGCACCGAGATCCAGCCGCGCATCCGCGAGATGATCCGCACCATCCAACTCAAGCGACAAATGGGCGACACCAGCCTGAAGTTCGCGCTCCCCTATCGCAAGCTGGTCGAGCAGCGCGAAAAAGAGATCCCGTGGGAGAAGCCCACGGGCGAGGCGGGCCCCTCGCCCAACTGATCGCATCGCCGCGGGCGAGCCCCAGCAGCCAACCGAGCTTTCGATCAAAGGAAAAGGCGGTCCCCGGTTGGTGACCGCCTCCTTGAAACCAGCATTTCGAGTAACGCGGCCCTTCCTCCAGGTGGAACGGGCCGCGCTCCAATCGAACTCAATCGGCACCACCGAAGCGGCGCTGCCACCAGCCGCGCCGCGCAGGACGCGACGGCTCCTCGGTTGCGGCAGAGACCTCCTCGCCATGGCCGTGGTGATGGCTCGACGGGCCGTCACTCTGCTCGTCGTGCGCCGTTCCCGGCCGTGCGACGCCATTGGTGACGATGGGCGCCTGCGCCCGAGCGGGCTCGGCCACCACAGGCTCGACCGCGGCAGGCACCGGCTCCGCCACGGGAGGCGCCACTGTCACGGGCGCCGCCGAGACGAACGCGACAGGCTCTGGCTTGGCCGGAGCCTCCGGCTCGATCGCGACGGGCTTCGACTCGACGGGCTCCGGCGCGACCGCAACCGGCTCGGGCTCGACGGACGTGGGCTCGATGGACACGGGCTCGATGGAGTCGGGCGCGACCGCGATAGGCTCGAGGACTGGCTGGGGCTCCGGCACGTCGGCCACCTGGGGCGATGCCTCGGCCACCACCGCGGGCACCTCTGTCGCAGGCGTCGAAGGCAGGATCGCGAAAGGCCGTTCGCCATCAGCTTCGGCTGCCGTCGCCGTCACCGCAGGCCGCTCGCTTTCGGCCGCCTGTGCGACAGGCTGCTCGATGGCGGGCTCGACCACTGGTCGCGCAACACCCTCGCTCGCCAACTCGACGGCGAGTCGCACGGCGACGACGCCCGCGTCGAACCGCCCCTGGCCCTCGCCGTCTCCGCTGACCGTCTCGACGATCTGATGACGGCGCGGGGCGCCATCATCGGCAAAGGGTTGATCGGCTCCGGGGCGCGCCAGCTCGGCAACGCCCCACTCGTGGCGGTCCGAATCCTCCCCGGCCGGACCCGCCGTGGCAGCGCCACCTTCACGCCGGCGAGAGCGGCCACCGCGACGGCCGCGCCGACGTCCGCGGCGGGGTTGGTCCGCGGCATCGCCGTCGGGCCGATCCTCGCCGTCGCGGCCCGGCTCATCGGCCGGGTCCGCTGCCTCGAGCTCGGCAGAC
>JBFWQN010000226.1:0-8247 GCA_050249405.1 Hyphomicrobiaceae bacterium
GCGGTGCGGTCCTTCGCGGGTGCGGCCGGCCCCACGGTCGCGCTCGCGGCCGCGGGCCAAGGTCGCGAGGTAGCGGTCCTCCACCTCCACGGCGGGCCGCTCCGCGAGATCGCCCTCGAGTGCACCTTCGAGCGCGAGCGAGGCCCAGGGGAAGGCCGAATCAGGATTGCGCGCGCGCCGCGCGAGGATGGTCTGGGCGAGGCCTGCCACCGTTTCCGCCCGGGCCGCCGCGATGGCCGCGCCGGTCTCCGCCATGATGCGCTCCAGCCCTGCGAAGCGGTTGGCATCGCGCACGCCGTCATCGAGCAGCCGGTTGCGCTGTCGCATGGCGCGCTCGAACTGGCTGGCGCGCGCGGCATGGCCGGCATCGAAGCCGAGCACCAGCCGGTCGAGGAACCGGCGGCGATCGCTGGCAGGTCCGGTGAAGAGGCCGTCCATCGACGGCAGCAGCCAGGCCATGTCGACCAGCCCGGCGAGCGCGCCCGAGCCCTGTTGCGGCTCGCCGTTCAGTCGAACGAGGCGCGCGGCCCGCTGGCTGTCGACCCGCGCGGCATCGAGACCCGTTCCGATCTCGACGGGGCCGTGGTCGGTCTGCAGCGTGGCGGCAACGGCCCATCCTCCCGCCCCGCCGCGCCGAGCGATCTCCGGATAGGGCGCGCGCCGCAAGCCCTGCCCGGCCGCGAGCAGCGACACGGCCTCGAGCACGTTGGTTTTCCCCGCGCCGTTGGGCCCTGCCAGCACCACGGGCCGGCGATCGAGCACGAGAGCGAGCCGCGCGTGATTGCGGAAGTCCGTGAGCACGAGGCGTGAGATCCACATAGCCGTGAGTTACGGCCGGAGTCGGCGAGGTGCAAGGGGTGGGAAAGAGCAGCGGAACGGGGGCTGAGCGTGCCGGCCAGCACTGCCGCCGCATCCCCGTCGGCTTGTTCACACTGAGCGAGGACGGCCTCGCACACCACCCCATCACCCGAATGGAGACGACCAAGACGACGAGCATGAACGCCGCGGCGCTCGACCTGATCACGAGCGAACTGCCCGCCACCAATACCGATGTCCGCGAGCTGACCGGCACCGAGATCGATGCAACGTCGGGCGCGCTGCTCGATCCGATCTCGATGTTGGTCGGCGGCGCCATCGCAGGCGGCACGATGATCATCCTCGCCGCCGCCGCGAAGTACCTGACGAGCTGATCCCAGCCAGGGCGCGGCCAATGCGCCAGATGCGACCGTCACGCCCCCACGCATCTGGCGCAAGCCCCCGCGCGCCGCGTCCGCCGAAGTCGCCAGCGCCAGCCAGCGTCATCCCCGCGAAGGCGGGGACCCACGCGCCCCGATGGGGCGAATGGGCCAAACCCTCCTTATTTCGGGCTTTTTGTGCAGGTGCGTGTTTCGGTGACCCGACCATTTACAGTCCAGCCCGTAGGGCGCAATAGCGTAGCGTATTGCGCCGGCCACGCGCTCTGCATTATCGGCTTATCGCTCTCCGAATTCGCGGTTGACATTCCTGCGTGCGTGTTCGATCGAAGCTTTCTGAAAATCGCCACTTTGCGGCTTATCGCTATGATCTCGCTGAGATGAGGAATAATGCCAGTCCTCGACACTTTCGACGAGTCCGTGTTTCACTGGGTTGAACCGGCAATATTCGACGTGATTGTGGAAATCCCGAGCGTCTCTGATGGCATGCTCCCAGAAGCGCCGCTGCCAGATGCTGCGCTCGCCACGTGCGACCCGAGCAGCATCGATCGGCTCGCGCACCGCGATTGACCGGGCTAAGCGTATCTTTCTCCATCGCCAGCGTACCGAGAAATCGGCATCCGCATGTGGCAAGGTCCAGACAGCATGAATGTGGTCGGGCAGAACCACCATCGCATCGATCTCGAACGGAAATCGGCGAAACCGAAGCACGAAGCTGGTCGATCAGATCGACCAGCAACCGACTGTTCCGGTCGAGAAGGTTGACCGAGAAGAAATAGCAGCCGTAAGGAACACGCACACGCCGGTAATTTGGCATAAAAATTTTGATCGGAGCCCTCAAGCGGCGCAATACGCTACGCTATTGCGCCCTACAGGCTGCGGCCTTTCCTCCAGCTTCGTCCGCGCCCCCTCACCACACCACAGCCGCCCGCCCCGCCCTCGCCCCCTACACCCGCATCGGCATCAGCACGTAGAGGGCGCGGTCGTCGCCGCCGTCCTTGACGAGGGTGGGTGAGCCGGCGTCGGCGAGGAGGAATTGCAGCGTGTCGGATTCGAGCTGGCCCGAGATGTCGAGCAGGTAGCGGGCGTTGAAGCCGATCTCGAGGCCGTTGGCGCCGTAGTCGACGGAAAGCTCCTCGGAGGCGCTGCCGCCGTCGGGATTGGTCACCGACAGGACGAGCTTCTCGGGCGCGATGGCGAGCTTCACCGCCCGCCCGCGCTCGCTGGCGATCGTCGAGACGCGGTCGACGGCCGACATGAACTGGCTGTTCGACACCTTCATCGACTTGTCGTTCCCTTGCGGAATGACCCGCTGGTAGTCGGGAAAGCTGCCGTCGATCAGCTTCGAGACGAGCGTGATCGGACCGATCTCGAAGCGCACCTTGGCCGGCGACACACCGACCGAGATCGGCGCCTCGGTCGCCTCGAGCAGACGGTAGAGCTCGTGCACGGTCTTCCGCGGCACGATGATGCCGGGCATGCCCTCGGCGCCGGGCGGACGCTCGACGTCGAGCTGGGCGAGGCGATGGCCGTCGGTCGCGACGGCGCGCAGCGTCGGCTGCCCGGCCTTCTCGGCGGGATGCAGGTAGATGCCGTTCAGGTAGTAGCGCGTCTCCTCCGTCGAGATGGCGAAGCGCGTCTTCTCGATCAGGCTTTTCAGGTCGGCGGCAGAAATCTCGAAGGTGTGGCCGAGATCGCCCGCGGCCAGATCGGGAAAATCGTCGGCGGCGATGGTCTGCAGCGCGAAGCGCGATTGGCCGGCACGGATGGTCAGCCGCTCGCGCTCGGCATCGCGTGTGAGCTCAACCTCCGAGCCCTCCGGCAGCTTGCGCACGATGTCGTTGAGCATGTGCGCCGGCACGGTGATGGCGCCCGGCTGCTGCACGTCGGCCGGCACAGCCTCCACCACCTCGCGCTCGAGGTCCGTGGCTTTGAGCTCCAGCGTCGTGCCGATGGCCTTCAGCAGCACGTTCGACAGGATGGGGATGGTCGTGCGGCGCTCGACCACGCTCGTGACATGCCCCAGCGCCCGCATCAGCTCGCTGCGTTCAATCACAAGCCGCATGTCACAGGCCTCATCCAATCTGCGCCGTTGTCCGGCTCCCCGTGCCGAAGGCGCATGCCGCCGGGGTCAGTCGGGCCTTCGCCGCCCACGCACCCGGGACGACGCTGGCACCACTCGACGGTCGGGAGAATCGTTGTAGGGCAACTTGAACCGAACCGGCCCCATTGGCAAGGAAAAGACGTCGTTCAGTTGTGCCTGGAAGCTGGTGCCCCGGCATCGCGGTCTTGGCGGCCGGCCGGCCCTATCGGGCGCCGAATGTCATCGTCTTGCCGACCGCGAGCGGCGTCAGACAGCCGTCGCCGAAGGCTTGCAGCAGAGCCGACATGGCGCGCCAGCCGGTGCAGTGCCCGGCTGCGATGGTGGCGAGGCCGAACGTGCCCAGGTCGCGCACCGTCTCCGGGATGATCCGCTCGTTGGTGCCCGACAGATGCAGTCCACCGAGCACGGCATGCAGCGGCACGCCCGGATGGCTGGCCCGCGCATGGGTCAGCACATTGACGACGCCCGCATGCGAGCAGGCCGAAAGCACCACCAGCCCCTTGCCCTTGATGTGGAAGCCGACGCACCGCTCGTCCATCAGCAGCTCGTCCGGCTCCCAGCTGCGTCCGTCGTCCGCCAGCCGGTGCTGGCCGGGCAGGCCCTTCTCGTACGGCGTGACGCGCGCGATCTCGCCGCTCACCCAGGCGAAGCCGTCGAGCGCGATCTGCGGCTCGGTCGTCGCGATCACGCGCGCCCCGTGCATTGCCAGCTGTCGTGGCTGCGGCACGTCCTCCATCAGCCGGAACGACCCGTCGGGCAGCTTCGAGGACCGTTGCCGGAACATGCCGGGGTGGGCGTAGTAGGGCACCTCGCGCGGGCCGCCGTTGGCGCGGATCAGGTCGAGCGCGCGCAGCATGCCGCCGCCGTGGTCCCAGTGACCGTGGCTGAGCACGACGGCGCCCACCTTGCCGAGGTCGGCGCCGAGCCGCTGCACATTGCGGGCGAACACCTCCTCCTCGGGACCGGTGTCGAACAGCAGCGTCCGCGTCTCGGTCCCGCGTCGGAGCGTCACGAGGCACGAGAGCCCGTGCGCCGCACAGCAGAGGCAGTCGCCGGCGACGAGGTTGATGCCACGCCGGGCCAGGCGCGACAGCTCCGTCTCGACGAAGCGCGGGGTCGAGGACAGATTGTCCGTCACGTTATCGACGAGGATCATCACCTCGGCGCTGTCGACCTCGAGCAGTCCCGCCATGTGGCTACGCCCGTTTGCGCATCAGCGCGCGATAGGTCTCGATCACCTGGCTGTCGTCCTCGTGCCCGTGGCCCATGCCGGAGGCGGCGAGGAAAAGCTGGTGTGCGGCAGCCGCGAGCGGCAGTGCCATTTTCGCGGCGGTGCCGGAGGCGAGAACGAGCCCCAGGTCCTTGACGAAGATGTCGACCGCGCTCGTCACCATGTTGTCGTAGTCGACCATGCGCGGACCGCGCGCCTTCAGCATCCAGCTTTGCGCGGCTGAGCCCGACAGCACCTCGAGCGCTACCTTCGGGTCGATGCCAGCGCGCTCGGCGAACGCCAAGCCCTCGGCGGCCGCGGCGATGTGCACGCCGCACAGCAGCTGGTTCACGACCTTCATGGCGGCGCCCTGGCCGGGATGCTCGCCGAGATGGTGCAGGCTCGAGCCCATGGCCGCCAGCACCGGCCGTGCCCGCTCGAACACCGCCTTCGGTGCCGCAGCCATGATGGTGAGCGTGCCCGTCGCAGCGCCCGTGACGCCGCCGGAGACCGGCGCATCGATGAAATGACGTCCCGTCCTCTCCACCCGGCGGGCCATGGCCTCGATACGGTCTGGCGCACAGGTGGAGCAGACGACGATGGTCGCGTTCGGCTTGGCGGCCTCGACCGCCATCTTCTCGAAGAGCACGTCCTCGGCCTGGTCGGCGTTGACCACCATCAGGATCACGACATCGGCCCCGCGCGCCGCCTCCTCGGCGCTCGCTGCGGCCTTTCCCCCGTGCGAGGAGAGCCGGGCGACCGCCTCGGGCCGGTTGTCGTAGCCCGTCACGCGGTATTGCTTCTTGACCAGCGTCTCGGCCATGGCCCCGCCCATGGCACCAAGTCCGATGAAGGCGATCGAGCGGTGCGGCATCGGGTGCTCCGGCGAAGGGGACTCTGCTGCAACCAGTAAAGCAGAGTCGAGCAGCCCTGCAAACGATCCGGCGCGCACCGCGATGTCGCGAGCGAGGCGCGGCCATTGCCGAAATGTAACCACCCCGGAGGCCCGACATGGCTTAATGGGAGCGATCCAAACAGCGAGGGCGCCCGCCGGTGTTCAAATCCTTCTTCCCGAGGCCGAGATTGCTGCTGCTCTCGGCGCTGATTTATGCGGCGATCGCCGCCGGGCTCTGGCTCCTGGCTGGCGATGCCGTCATGGCGCGCTTTGGCGTCGCCCCGGTCGACCCGGAGCAGGCGCCGATCGGTCTCGCTTATTTCGTGACGCCGCAATTCCTCGCCTTCTGCATCTATTATGGGATGTGCTGCGCGCTATTCGCGGCCGTTTGGTTTCGAATTTCGCCGCACCCCTGGCAATGGTGGTCGATCGCGGGATCGATGCTGATCATCTTCTCGAGCTATTTCTCGGTCCAGGTGAATGTGGCCATCAATAACTGGCGCCGCCCCTTTTTCGACAAGGTGCAGGAGGCGCTGTCCGGCAAGGGCACCGTGCCGGCCGCAGAGCTCTATCGCCTGCTCCTCATCTTCGCCGAAATCGCCTTCGTCTGGATCGCCGTCTACGTGGCCACGCGCTTTTTCGTCAGCCATTTCATCTTCCGCTGGCGTACGGCGATGAACGATCACTACATGGCTCGCTGGAAGGACGTCCGGCACATCGAGGGTGCCGCACAGCGTGTTCAGGAGGATACCATGCGCTTCGCCTCGATTACCGAGGATCTCGGCGTCAGCATGATCGAATCCGTGATGACTCTGTTCGCGTTCCTGCCCGTGCTGTTCGCGCTGTCCGGGCACGTCACCGAGCTGCCGATCGTAGGCCAGGTCCCGGCGGCCCTGGTCGTGGCATCGATCGTCTGGTCGCTGTTCGGCACGGTGCTCCTCGCCGGAGCGGGAATCAAGCTGCCGGGCCTCAATTTCCGCATCCAACGCGTCGAGGCGGCCTACCGCAAGGAGCTCGTCTACGGCGAGGACGACGTGCGCCGCGCCGGACCCATATCTGTGCGCGAGCTGTTCGGCAACGTCACCAGCAACTATTTCAGGCTCTATTTCCACTATGCCTATTTCAATGTTTTTCGGGCAACGTATATTCAGGCGGACAATATTTTCGCCTATTTGATCCTTTTGCCGACGATGGCCGCTGGCAAGATCACCTTCGGCATCCTCCAGCAGATTCTGACGGCCTTCCAGCAGGTCTCGAACTCGTTCCAGTATCTCGTCAACTCGTGGTCGACGATCGTCGAGCTGATGTCGATCTACAAGCGCTTGGCGGCGTTCGAGGCAGCCTTCGAGGGCAAGGCGCTGACCGGCATCGAGACGGAGCCGGAGACGACGCCATAAGGCGTCGCCTCGTGGAGGGGGGCGGGATGCGCCCGCCCGGTGCTCCGCTCGGGTCGCGACTCAGCCTTTGCGGCCTGCGGCGTCGATGGAAAGCGCCTGAGCGATGAACTTGTGCGTGGGCGTCGGCACGCCGAGCTTCTCGCCGAGCCGCACGACGGCGCCGGAGAGGAAGTTCACCTCGAGCGGCTTTCCCGCGCGCCTGTCGTGCGACATGGACGAGGTCATGGCCGGAGGATTGGCCTCCGCGACCTTCCAGGCATTGGCGAAATCGTCCGGCGTGAGCTTCACGCCGGACGCCATCCCGACCGCGATCACCTCGCGGACCGCGGCCTCCATCAGCGCCCGCGTGCCCGGCGTCTCGCGGATCGGCCCGGCGGTGTGTCCGGTCAGCGTCGTAAGCCCCGCGAACGGCGCCAGCATCGCGAACTTCATCCAGACCGACCGCTGGATGTCCGTCGAAAGGACCGCGTCGACGCCCGCGCCCTTGCAGGCCGCGTGGAATGCCGTCAGCCGTTCGCTCGCCTTGCCGCCCGGCTCGCCGAACTCGATACGCGCGAAAGGCCCGCGCTGCTCGATGACGCCGGGCTTCGAGATGTGACTCGCGATGCGCGCGACGCCGGGCACGACATGGATGCCGGGCAGGGCTTTCGCAATGATCTCCGGCCCGTCGACGCCGTTCTGGAAGGTGATGACCGTTGTCTCCGGACCAACCACCGGGGCGAGGCTCTTCGCGGCGGCCTCCGAGTCGCCGAGCTTGGTCGCGAACATCACGATGTCGCAGCGTTCGGCATCGGCGGGATCCGCTACGGCACGGGTTTTTGCGAGGTGCAGATTGCCCAGCGTGCTGTCGAGCCGCAGCCCTTCCGTTCGCATCGCCTCGAGATGCGCGCCGCGCGCGACGAATGTCACGTCGTTGCCGGCCGCCGCCAACCGTGCGCCGAAATAGCCGCCGACGCCGCCCGAGCCCATGACCAGGATTTTCATTCGTGTTTCCTCTTCGCTGTCGCAGCGGTCGTAGCGCGACGTCGCGCAGCCGAGCAACCGCGCCGCATTCGCAATCGGGTCACTCGCCTCAGTCGCCGATCCGCTCCCACCAGAGCGAGTGGCGCTCCATGCGCCCGTGATACGTCCTGAGCGGCGGCCGCAGCACCATGAGAGGCCCCTCGAAGCTTACGTCGCGCACCTGCTCGGAGCCGATCCGATCCGCGTCGATCGACGTATCGACGCGCGTGACGAGGCGCTTGCCGTCGAACGTGTAGTGGCCGCTGTAGAAGCTCCGCTGGCGCGGCTCGCCGGCCGGGATGTCGGCCCGCGCGTCCATGATCGCGCCCATCATGCGGCCGTTCGGATGCAGCACGAGGCGCCCGATCACCTCCTCGCCGCCGAAGGGCGGCGGCAGGGGCGTGCCGTCGGCGGCTTCGGCCGCCGGGCGAAGAAGCTGCCAGGGT
>JBFWQN010000227.1:0-8171 GCA_050249405.1 Hyphomicrobiaceae bacterium
GGGCGCCGATGAGCATGCCACCGCCCCAGTGCGCGCCACCTGAGACGGACTGGACGCGCCGCCCGCCGACGTCCACCCACGAGGTGCGATAGCCGTGCCACTCCCACTCGCCCGAGCAGCCGATGGGGTCCATGATCCGCTCGCGCAGCACCTCGGGCAGCGGCCGGCGGAACCGCATGAGCAGAGCCAGCGCCAGCATGTTCACGCGGACATCGTTGTACTCGTAGTAGGTGCCGGGCGTCTGGCGCGGGCGCGGATCGCCCTTGCGGCTGTTGTCGCCGCCGAGGCCGACGCTGCGATAGTGATCGACCTGATCCGACTTCTCCCAGAGCACCCCCTCCCACTCGCTCGACTGGTGCAGGAGATGCCGCCAGGTGATTTGCGCGTTGTGCGGGCTCGCGAGCCAGGGCCCTTCGACGGTGCGGCTCACGGGCTCGTCGAGGCTGGCAATCAGCCCGTCGCCGACGGCCAGGCCCGCAAGCACGGCGAGGAAGCTCTTGGCGACCGAGAACGTCATGTCGGTGCGGCGTGTGTCACCCCATTCGGCGGCGACGTGACCGCGGTCGAGGACGAGGCCCGCGGGCCCGCCTCGATGGCGGACGACGCCCGCGACCTCGCTCCAGGGGCCTTTCTCGTTCCATTCGACGATGCCGACGTAGCGGCCGTCGGGATAATGGAAGGAGCGTGGCCACTTGCTTTCGGCGTCCTCGGCGAAGGCCACCGCCTCGGCGAGACGGGCGGGCTCGAAGCGCGAGGACCCGGTACCGGCCTGGAGCCAGTCGGCACGGTCGGAAGGCGGCGTGTAGGTGGGGCTGGTCATGACGAGCGGGTCCGGTTCGGCATCTGCGACTGCGGCCACCCTATCAGGCCGCCGCGCGCGGGTCTGCGGCCGGACACTGGCTGCGGCCGGTGACCCGGTTGACGCGGCGGCGGTGTTCGTGCCTCGCTCTCGGCCCTGCCGCACCGAACGCCGAGGAAAGCCATGCCGAACGTCATCGATCTCAAGAACCGCATTGCCGTCGTGACGGGAGGCGCCCAGGGCATAGGCCGTGCCGCGACGGAACGTTTCGTCGCTTCCGGCGCCAAGGTGGCGATCTGGGACCACGACATTGCGCTGGCCGAGAAGACGGCTGCCGCGATCGGCCCGGCGGTGAAGGCCTATGCCTGCGATGTCACCGACTATGGCGCCATCGAGAAGGCCCGCGACGCGACGCTCCGCGATTTCGGCCGCATCGACATCCTGCTGAACAACGCCGGCATCGCGGGCGCCAATGCGACCGTGTGGGAGACCAGCGTCGAGGAGTGGCGCAAGGTCATGCGCGTCAATCTCGATGGGCCGTTCCTGTGCTGCAAGGCCGTGGTTCCGGGCATGATCGCGCAGAACTACGGACGCATCGTCAACATCGCCTCCATCGCGGGCAAGGAGGGCAACCCCAACGCGGCGCACTACTCGGCCTCGAAGGCCGGCGTGATCGGCCTCACGAAATCGCTGGCGAAAGAGACGGCGGGCAAGAATATCTCCGTCAACGCCATCACGCCCGCGGCGGCAAAGACCGCCATCTTCGACCAGATCACGCAGGCGCACATCGATTTCATGCTGTCGAAGATCCCGCGCGGCCGCTTCGTGACCGTCGAGGAGGTGGCGGCGCTGATCGCCTTCGCGGCCTCGGAGGACTGCTCGTTCACGACGGGCAGCGTGCTCGACATCTCGGGCGGTCGCGCGACCTATTGAGCCGTCTCGCGCGGTGTGCCGGCAGGCACGTTTGCCGTCGGCTCCACCGCAGCACCTTCGGTTATCGCCCAGCGGCGATCGACGAGGGCCGCGATCAAGGCAAAGGCCGCCGTCCAGAGGGCCAGATGCATCGCCACGGCAGGCCCATCGGCCGTGCGGTGCGAGAGTGCCGATGCGCCGGCGGCCAGCATGACGGCATAGGCCGCGAGCGCCAGCCTGCGATGGCTCCAGCCGGAGCGGATCAGCCGCTGATAGTAGTGCGTGCGGTGCGCCTGCCAGACCTTCTCGCGGGCGAGGCCGCGCCGGATGACGGTGACGGTGGCGTCGACGACGAACGGCGAGAAGGCAAGCAGCGGCAGCCAGAACGGCCAAGTGCCGCGCTGCCAGCCCGAGATGCCGATGCCGGCCGCGAGAAAGCCGAGCGGGATCGAGCCAGCATCTCCGAGAAATATGCGCGCCGGGTCGAAATTCCAGACAAGGAAGCCGGCGGCGGCGCCCGCGACGATCGCCGCAAGCATGGCCAGATCGGGTGCCCCGCCCTGGCTCGCTGCGACAGCCAGGGTGCCGAAGCCGATCACGGTCATGCCGCCCGCGAGCCCGTTCGAGCCGTCCATGAAATTGTAGAGGTTGATCGACCAGACGATGCCGGTGGCGAGGAGCGGCAGCAGCAGGAGCGGATAGGGTCCGCTCCAGTCGAGGAACGCGCCGGCCGCCATGAATTGAGCCGCAAAGCGGACCGGGACGGCGAGACCTCTCACGTCGTCGAGCAGGAAGAGGGCGGCGAGAGCCAGGGCCGGTGCCACGAGCGCGGCGCTGCCGCCACCGGCCACGAGCAACGTCAGGGCGACGGACAGCATGAGGCCGATGCCGCCCGTCCGCGGAACCGGGCGGACGTGGAGGGAGCGGTCGTTCGGGATGTCGAGGACGAGAGTGGCAAGTCGCGCGCTGCAGAGGAGACGCACGAGCGCGAGCGAGAGCGCAGAGGCGGCGAGAGACGCGAGGAGAGGCGTCGACACGGGCTCGCTACTCGTTTTGTCGTTTCGCTTCGGCTCGCCTTGCGGGCGGGCTGCGAAGGACCTTCGGCCCTTCGCGCATGCGACCAGGGCCGGTGGCCCCGGATCGCTCGCGGGACATCAATCCCAGTCGGGCTCAGTGCGGCGGCGCTCACCACCGCGGTCGCGCCGGCGCGGACGGCCAGCATCGCCGCCGCCCTCCTGCTGGAACTCGCCGCCGCCGAGGAAGTCCGGCGCTGCCGCCCGCGGCGGACCGCGATCGCCACCTTCGCGATCAGCGAAGTCGCGGCGCTCGCGCGGCGGACCACGATCGCCTCGATCGCCGCGGTCGCGGCCCCGGAAGCCACCGCCACCACCGCCGCCGCCGCCACCTCCGCGATCGTCGGCCTCGACGCCCGGGATCTCCTTGCCGGTCGTCTGGTCGATGATCTTCATCGAGAGCCGCGTCTTGCCGCGATCGTCGAAGCCGAGCAGCTTGACGTAGACCTCCTGGCCTTCCTTCACCACCTCGCCGACGGTGGCCGGGCGGCCTTGCGTCAGCTGCGAGATGTGCACGAGGCCGTCCTTGGCGCCGAAGAAATTCACGAAGGCGCCGAACTCCATGATCTTGACGACCTTGCCCTTGTAGATCTGGCCGACCTCGGGCTCGGAGGTGATGCCACGGATGCGCTTGAGGGCCGCCTCGATCGACTCCCGCCGGGCGGAAGCGATCTTCACGGTGCCGTCGTCCTCGATATCGATCTTGGCGCCCGATTCGGCCACGATCTCGCGGATGACCGAGCCGCCGGAGCCGATGACCTCGCGAATCTTGTCCACGGGGATCTTGATGGTCTCGATCCGCGGTGCGTGCTCGCCCAGCTCGGAGCGGGCCGCGTTGATGGCTTTCGCCATCTCGCCGAGGATGTGCAGCCGGCCCTGGTTGGCCTGCTGCAGCGCCACGCGCATGATCTCCTCGGTGATGCCGGTGATCTTGATGTCCATCTGGAGCGATGTGACACCGTTCGACGTGCCGGCCACCTTGAAGTCCATGTCGCCGAGGTGGTCCTCGTCGCCCAGGATGTCGGAGAGCACCGCGAAGTCGTTGCCCTCCTTGATGAGACCCATCGCGATGCCGGCCACCGGTGCCTTGAGCGGCACGCCGGCGTCCATCATGGCGAGCGAGGCGCCGCAGACGGTCGCCATCGACGAGGAGCCGTTCGATTCCGTGATCTCGGAGACGACGCGGATCGTGTAGGGGAACGACGCCGGCTCGGGGAGAAGGGGACGCACGGCGCGCCACGCGAGCTTGCCGTGACCGATCTCGCGGCGTCCGGGAGAGCCCATGCGGCCCGTCTCGCCCACCGAGAAGGGCGGGAAATTGTAATGCAGCAGGAAGCGCTCCTTGCGCGAGCCCTCGAGCGCGTCGACGAGCTGCTCGTCGTCACCCGTGCCGAGCGTCGCGACCACGAGCGCCTGGGTCTCGCCGCGCGTGAACAGCGCCGAGCCGTGGGTGCGCGGCAGCACCTGGATTTGCGAGGTGATGGGGCGGACCGTCTGCAGGTCGCGTCCGTCGATGCGGCGGCTGGTGCGGATGATGGAGCCGCGCACGACGTCGGCCTCGAGCGCCTTGAACACGCTGCCGAGCTGAACCTGCTGCTCGGCGCCCGCGCCCTCGGGCAGCATGGCCTGGAAGGCCTTCTTCTTGGCGGCGTCGACGAGCTCGTGGCGCTGCTGCTTGCCGGGCGTCTGGAACGCGGCGGCGAGATCGTCGCCGATCAGCGCCTTCATCTGCTCCTTGAGCGCCGAGGTGTCGGTCGGCTGGAAGTTCCACGGCTCCTTGGCAGCCTTCTCGGCCAGCCGAATGATGGCATTGATCACCGGCTGGAAGCCGCGCTGGCCGAACATGACGGCCTCGAGCATGCGCGCCTCGGACAGCTCCTTGGCCTCCGATTCGACCATCATGACGGCGTCGCCCGTGCCGGCGACCACGAGGTCGAGCGCGCTGAGCGCCATCTCGTCCATCAGCGGGTTGAGGACGAGCTCGTTGTTGACGACACCGACGCGCGCTGCGCCGATCGGCCCGAGGAACGGCAGGCCCGACAGCGTCAGCGCCGCCGAGGCCGCGACCATCGACACGATGTCCGGGTCGTTCTCCATGTCGAACGAGAGCACGGTGACCACCACCTGCGTCTCATTCTTGAACCCCTCGACGAACAGCGGCCGAATCGGCCGGTCGATGAGGCGGGAGGTCAGCGTCTCCTTCTCGGAGGGACGGCCCTCACGCTTGAAGAACCCGCCCGGGATCTTGCCCGCGGCGTAGGTCTTCTCCTGGTAGTTCACGGTCAGCGGGAAGAAATCGATGCCGGGCTTGGCACTCTTGGCGGCGACGACCGTGGCGAGCACGGTCGTCTCCCCGTACTGGGCGATGACGGCGGCGTCGGCCTGGCGCGCCATGCGGCCGGTCTCGAGCCGCAGCTTGCGGCCGCCCCATTCGATTTCTTCCGTGTGAATTTCGAACATCGGTTATCTCGGTCTCTCGGTCGGTAGATCGTGTTCAACGTCGGATGCCGGCCCTGCAGCGGAGCGGCCAAATACGAATTGCGCCGCGAGTCTCCCGATGGGAGCCGGCGCAATTCAACTCCAGCCGCGGCGTCGCATCCTTTGGGCGAAGGGCGTCCGTCCAACCCTTCGTGGCCTCAGCGGCGCAGGTCGAGGCGCTCGATGATCTTCTGATAGCGGGCCTCGTCCCTGGACTTGACGTAATCGAGCAGCTGGCGCCGCTTGCTGACCATCTTCAGCAGCCCGCGGCGGGAATGGTTGTCCTTCTTGTGCGTCTTGAAGTGATCGGACAAGCCATTGATCCGCTCGGTGAGAAGGGCGATCTGGACCTCCGGCGAGCCGGTGTCCCCCTCCTTGGTGGCGAACTGCTTGACGATCTCGCTCTTCTTGTCGACGGTCAGCGACATCGGGTCGTTCCTTTCGTTCTCCGAGGAAGGAGGCGTACGTCTTCGGCGCGCGGAGACTAGCCTTCCGAGGCGGCTACGGCCGGGATGTCGTCCAGCCGAGTCGCTTAGGCCATCGACCTTGATCGGGATCGATAGCTGGCGCCTTATACACCAAACCCGAGCCCGGGCGAGGGAAAACGTCGCGGCCGGGTCGCGGGCCGGAGCCGTGAACAATGTGGATGAGGCGACGATCAGCGGTCCTATCGATGATGGCTCTCGCGCTGGCGGTTGCGGCCTCGGGCGTCGCCCGGGGCGAGGAAAGATGGGTGCCGGCCTTGCCCGAGCGGGTGACCTTCCGCAGCGGCGACGAGCGAACCGAGCTGACGGGCTACGTGTTCCGGCGGATGCCTCCGACACCTGGGCGTCTACCCGCCGTAGTCATGATGCATGGCCGGGCAGGAGCCTACTCGACGCGCGCCGGCGGGCGCTTCGAGGCCTCGACATTGTCACGGCGCCATAAGGCGTGGGGCGCGATCTGGGCGCAAGCCGGCTACCTGGCGCTGCTCGTCGATGGCTTCGGTCCGCGGGGCTATCCCGCCGGGTTTCCACGGTTCAGCTACAACTCACGGCCCGCCGAGCTCGACGAGGTGAGCGTGCGGCCACTCGATGCTTTTGGGGCACTGGCCTACCTGCGCTCGCGCGGCGACGTCCAGAGCGACCACATCGGGCTGCAGGGCTGGTCGAACGGCGCGAGCGCCGTGCTGTCGGCCATCGCGACGATCCAGCCGGCGGCGCCGGGATTTCGTGCAGCCCTGGCATTCTATCCGGGCTGCGGTCTGAAGGGCGCCTGGGCCGGGCGTCCTCTGCTCCCGCCGGCGCCGACGCTCGTCCTGCATGGCAGCGCGGACGAGGAGGTCTCGGCGGGCCTCTGCGAGGCCTTGGTGGAGCGGAGCCGGGCGGCGGGCGGAACGCTCGAGCTCCGGCTCTATCCTGGGGCCACGCACAGCTTCGATTCGCCGGACGCGCGCCGGCAGAGCGTCCCCGCCAATGCAGCCGCGACCGGCGATGCCGTCGACCGCTCGCTCGCCTTTTTCGCGCAACATTTGAAGGGTCGCTGACGCGGAGGCATCGGAGCCCGCACGCTGCGCCGTTCCCTTCAACGGGCGCCGAACACCCGGACCGGCACCATCTCGCCCTTTTCCATGTCGCAGATGGCGACAAGCGTGCCTTTGCACACCGCGAACGCCTCGCCCGAGGTGATCGGGGCGTCCCGGCCCCGCATGAGGACCGTTTGGCCCCGGGCCAGCCGGGCGGCATCCTGCGGGCTCACGCTCACCTCGATCAGGTCGGTGAGGGCCAGCTCGATCGGCTGCAGGTAGCGGGCGAGCGCCGCGCCGCCGTCCTCGGCGTCGTGGGCCGCCTCCAGCTCGGCGACGGTGACCGCGTTCTCGATGTCGAAGGCGGCGACGCGGGTGCGCCGGAGCTGCGTCACATGGCCGAGGCAGCCGAGGCGGCGGCCCATGTCGCGTGCGAGTGCCCGGACGTAGGTGCCGCGCCCGCACTCCGCCTCGAATACCGACGTGTCGGCATCGGGTGTCCCCACCAGATCGAGCCGGTCGATGACGACCGGCCGCGGCTCCAGCTTCACCTGCTCCCCGGATCGGGCCAGGTCGTAGGCGCGCTCGCCCTGGATCTTGATCGCGGAGTATTGCGGCGGAGTCTGCAGGATCTCGCCGTGAAAGTCGGGAAGGATCGCCTCGATGTCGCGGGCGCTCGGCCGCCGGTCGCTGGTCTCGATGATGCGTCCCTCGGCATCGTCGGTATCCGTCTCGGCGCCCCACCTCACCGTGAACTCGTAGGCTTTGAGCCCGTCCACGGCGTAGGGGACGGTCTTGGTCGCCTCGCCGAGGGCGATCGGGAGAATTCCCGTGGCCAGCGGATCGAGCGTGCCGGCGTGGCCCGCCTTCTGCGCCTGATAGAGCCAGCGGACCTTGCCGACGGCCTGGGTGGAGGTCATCCCCACAGGCTTGTCGAGAACGATCCAGCCGTTGATGGGATTGCCCTTCTTGCGGCGTGACATGAGGCTTTCTCGTCGCCCGCTCCGCTCGCTGCACTCGAGTGGGGGAGGGCCAGGGTGAGGAGTGGACAAGGGCGCGAGGCGGGCTACCGCCGCTCGCCCTCTCTCCCATCGCTAGTGCAGGGCGATGGAGCGTGCAGGACGATGGAAACAGTGCAATCAGGACTTTCCCGTATCCCGCTTGACCACCGGGCTGGCGAGCAGCGCGTCGATGCGGGCGCCTTCGTCGAAGGTCTCGTCGAGGCGGAAGCGCAGGTCGGGGGCGAATTTGAGGCTGAGGGTGTGGGCGACCTCACCGCGGATGAAGCGCTTGGCCCGGTCCAGGGCATCCAGCACGGGCTTTGTGTCCTTGCCGCCGAGCGGCATGACCTAGACCGTGGCGAGCTTGAGGTCGGGCGTCATGCGCACCTCGGGCACCGTGATGA